>CAZOEX010000084.1:3101-9048 GCA_964578925.1 uncultured Gemmatimonadota bacterium
TCCCGGCGGTCAGCGCGATCGGCCGCGTCCGTACGGCGCCCGATTCGAGGATGGCTGTCTTCAAGTCGATGCCCGCCTTCAGCCGCGCGTCGATGTAGTCGACGAGGAGGATGCCGTTGCGCACCATGATCCCGGCCAGGGCGATCATCCCGATCATCGACGTGGCCGTGAAGAATGCCCCGAACACGAGGTGGCCGGGCACGATGCCGACGAGTGTGAGCGGAATCGCGACCATGATGATCAGCGGCGTCGTGAGGGAACCGAACCAGCCCACGATGAGGACGTAGATCAGAAGCAGGGCGCCGGCGAAGGCGATGCCCAGGTCCCGGAAGACCTCGTAGGTGATCTGCCATTCGCCGTCCCACTTCACGACCGGTTGCTCGACCAGGCCCGGCTGCCGCGCGTAGAGCTGGCCGAGGGACGCTCCCGACGGAAGCTCGATCTCCGCGATCCGGTCGTTGAGGTCCAGGATCGCGTAGACGGGGCTCTCTTCTTCGCCCGCCACGTCGGCCGTCACGTAGACGACGCGGCGTCCGTTCTTCCGGTCGATGACCTGGGGTACGGTCGCTTCCTCGCGCCGGACGAGCTCCCCGATGGGCACCATCTCGCCGTTCATCGAGCGAACGTGCAGCGCCGCGAGACGTTCCGGCCCGGAGCGCGACGTCTCGTCGAGCCGGACGGTGACCGGCACCGGGGCGCGTCGCTCCGGCAGCGACAGATGGACCGGGACGTCGCCGGCGAGCGCGATGCGCAGCGCCCGCGCCACCGAGGCCTTCGACACGCCGCTCAAGGCCGCCTTCTCCTCGTCCACGACGAAGCGGACCTCGCTCTGGGAAGCCGCCAGCGACCAGTCGACGTCCACCACTCCCGGGTGCGAGGCGAAGAGCTCTCGCACGTCGCGCGCGACGCGGCGCTGTACCTCGTCCGACTCTCCGTACACCTCCGCCACGAGTGTTGACAGGACGGGGGGCCCGGGCGGGACCTCGACGATCTTGGCGTTCACGTCGTCTCCGGCTCGCCCGGCCGCTTCCTGGACGATCGGTCGCAGCCGGCGCGCCACCTCGTGGCTCTGGGCACTCCGGTCGCCCTTCTCCGTGAGGTTGACCTGGATGTCGGCGACGTTCAGCCCGCGCCGCAGGTAGTAGTGCCGGATCAACCCGTTGAAGTTGAAGGGTGCCGCCGTCCCCACGTAGACCTGCGCTTCGACGACTTCCGGCACGGCCTCGAGCGACCGGGTTACGGTCCGGGCCGCCGCCGCGGTGCGCTCGAGGGAGGTGCCCTCCGGCAGGTCCATGATGACCTGCATCTCGTTCTTGTCGTCGAACGGCAGCATCTTCACCGTCACGACCCGAAGCGGGAAAAGCGCAACCGCTGCGAGCAGAAGCGCGCCGACGCCACCCAGCAGCCAGTAGAGCCGCCCGGGAGAGTCGAGCAGGGGCTCCATCACCGCCCGGTATGCCCGGTACATTCGCGTCCTCTCGAGCGCGTAGGCGGGCTCGATCTCCCCGTCCGCGCCCTCGGCCCCCGGCCCGACCGTCCCCGGAGATTCCATGGCGCCGTGCTTCGAGAGAAGGCGAAAGGCCAGCCACGGCGCGATGACCAGGGCGACGAGGAGCGAAAAACTCATCGCGAGCGTGGCGCCGATCGGCATGGGGCTCATGTAGGGCCCCATCAACCCCGAGACGAACAGCATCGGCAACACCGCCGCGATCACCGTCAGCGTGGCGAGGATCGTGGGATTGCCCACCTCGTCGATCGCGGCGCGCGCGGCGGCGCGAAGCGGCCGGTCCCGCATGGAGAAATGACGGTGCATGTTCTCGACGACGATGATCGAGTCGTCGATCACGATGCCGGTGACGAAGATCAGCGCGAACAGTGTGACGCGGTTGAGCGTGTACCCGAACAACCGGTAGACGAGCAGGGTGAGCGCGAAGGTCACCGGAACCGCCACCATGACGACCGCCGCGCTGCGCCAGCCCATCGAGAAGGCCACAACCAGGCCGACCGCGACGATCGCCAGCAGCAGATGCTCCTGCAGCGTGAGCACCTTCTCGCGGGCCGTTTCCCCGTAGTTGCGGGTGACCCGGAACTCGACGTCGCGCGGCACGACTTGTCCGTGGAGCGCGTCGAGCCGACCCTCGAGCGCTCTCCCGAGCGCCGTGGCGTCGGCGCCCGGCCGTTTCGAGACGGCCAGCGTCACCATCGGGAGAAAGCCCGACTCGCGGGTCCAGTGGTCGGTGTAGCTGACGACCTCCGCCGGGCCGTCGCTCACGCGTGCCACGTCCTCGACGCGCACGAGCCGGCCGTCGCGCACATCGACCACGACCCGGGCGACGTCGGCCGCCGAAGCGAGGAAGGAGCCGGCCTGGACGCGAAATACCTCGTCCGACCGGGTGAACTCGCCCACCTGGAGGCTCGCGTCGGCCAGCCGAAGCCGCCCGACGAGGCTCTCGGGATCGATCCCGTAGGCCGCGAGTCGATCCGGACGTACTTCGACGCGGACCTCCCGCGAACGGCCTCCGATCAGGCTCACGTCCCGAACGTCGGGAAGAGCTTCCAGCTCGATCCGCACTTCTTCGGCGATCTCACGCAACTCCGGATCCGCCGCCCCACCGCGCTCCTCGCCGAACAGCGTCGCTGTGAAGAAGGGGACGTCATCGATGGTCACGGTCTTGATCAGGGGCGGCGAGGTTCCGGGCGGCATGCGGTCGGCGTGCTCCAGCAGGGCGCTCCAGAGCCGGACCTGGCTCTCCTCCATGTCGCGCCCGACCTCGAAGCGAACGGTAGCCAGTGCCATGCCGCGCTCGGCGTGGGTGTAGACGTACTCGACGCCCTCGATGCCCGACAACATGCCCTCGAGCGGCACGAGCACCCGGTTCTCGATCTCCACGGGCTCGCGTCCCGGAAAGCTGACGAAGATGTCTGCGACCGGGACGATGATCTGGGGCTCCTCCTCGCTGGGCATCGTCAGCGTGGAGTAGAGTCCGACGCCGAGCGCCGCCGCCAGGAGGAGCGGCGTCAGCTTGGAATCGATGAACAGGTCCGCCAGGCGGCCGGCGGGTCCCCTGCTCACGTGGCCTGCCCGGCCGGGGACGCGGATATTTGCACGGCACCGCCGTCCTCGAGGCCCTCGGGCGGTTCGAGAATTACGGCCTCGTCGGCGACGAGCCCTCCGAGCACCTCGACCATGCCGTTTCGCTCGGCGCCGGTACGGATCCAGCGGAGCAGCGCCATATCCTCGTCGACCGTGAACGCGCCGGTCAGTTGCCCACGACGCACCAGCGCCGTCGCCGGGATCCACATCGACTCGCGGTCGGGGTCTGTCACCTCGAGCCGAACGTACGCGCCGGCTCGCAGGCCTCGCTCCACCGCGTCGGGCGGGAGCGCGACCTCGACACGAAACTGCCGCGTCGCCGATTCGACCGCGGGCGATACCCGGATCACGTTCCCGCGGAACCGCTCCCCGGTCTCCGGGTGCACGAGCACGAGCGTGTCGCCTTCCGCCACCTGGCCCTCACGAGACGCCGGAAGGTCGGCGATCGCCTCCAGGGCGTCGCCGCCGACCAGGGTGATCACCGGTTGGCCGGGTCCGGCGAGGTCCCCCGGATCGATGGATCGACGGGTAACGACGCCATTGAACGGGGCGCGGAGCACCGTGTAGGCGCGCTGGGCCCGGGCCTCGGCCAGCGTGGCCTCGGCGGTCCGGAAGCCGGCGCGCGCGTCGTCGAGCTCCTGGTCGGTCGCGGCGCCGTCGGCTTGCAGCGCTTCGATCCGCGCCAGCGAACCGCGGGCGCGCTCGAGCTGCGCCTCCGCCTGCTGGATGCGAGCGGTGACGTCCCGGTCGTCCAGTTCGAGCACGACATCGCCGCGGGCCACCGTGCTGCCCACGTCGACGGGCGCGCGGACGACCGTGCCGCTGGTCCGCGTGGCGAGCTCCGCCCTGTCGACGGTCTGCAGGGTGGCCGGGTAGCTGACCGTGCCACCAGTGGCGGTCGGCCGCACGAGGCGCACCTCCGGAGCCTCGCCCGGTGGCGCGACCTCTCCGGGCTCGTCACCTCCACATGCCGCGGATGTCGTGACGGCCGCGAGCGCGATGAGAAGCAACACGGTGCGAATCGGGCGTTCGGCGCTCATTCAAATTCTCCTTCGCGGCACTCGGCTCCTGGATCGACCAGCTCGAGTCGGGCCAGCGCCACGTTATAGTCGACGAGTGCGCCAACGGCGCGACTCCGGGCATCCGCGGCCCGGGCTTCCGACTGCAGGAAAGCGGCGGCAGTCGCCAGGCCCTCCTCGAACCGGCGGCGCATGAGGAGCCGGGCCTCCTCGGCGGCGGCCGCGGCGGCGCGCGTCGCCTCGAGCCCGCTCCGGCTGGCGACGACGTCGCGGCGAGCCTGTTCCACCTCGGCGCTGGCGCTTCGCAGGGCTTCCTCGTGCCGGATTCGGGCGATCTCTCGGGTCGCTGTCGCGCGCTGTCGATCCGCCGTGCGGCCGAAGCCCGCGAACACGGTCCACCGCAAGGCGATCCCGGCGGTCCAGTCCGTACCGTCGGTACCGAACGCCTCGTCCGCGTGGCTCGACCAACCGGCGAAGCCCTCGAGACGGGGCAGGAATGACAGCCCGGCCCGCTTCGCGTTCGCGCCGGCCGCCTCGCGAGCGGCGCCGAGCGAGCGGACATCGGCTCGTTGCGAAATCTGCCGCGCCGGAGCTTCGGGCTCCCAGCGGGGCACGGGCGGGGCGGTGAGTGTGTCGGTGGGCACGGGCACGCGATCGATGTCCCAACCCAGGTGCAGCGCGAGCTCCTCCCGCGCTCGATCGCGGTTGCGTTCGGCGGCGACCCGGCGAGCCTCCGCGGCCCCGAGTTCCGCTTCAGCCTGCAGGACGTCGGCCCGCGTCAGCAGCCCGCGCTCCTCGCGCCGCCGGAACAGCTCGGCCGCAGCCCGGGCGGCGGATTCGTCCACCTCGGCCGCCCGCAGCGCCGAGTCCGTCCCGACCGCTCGGTAGTACAGCGCCTTCGTCCGGAATACCGTCCGTTCACGGCTCCACGATCTCTGCCAGTTCGCCGCATCGACCCGGAATCGGGCGGCCGATCGTTCGGCCCACGCGGTCGGATCGAGCACGTTCCAACGCAGACCCACGTCCATCGTCCAGTCGGTAAGGGGGTCGGGCCGGTTCAGCGCGTCGAGCGCGAAATCCGCCTGGGTGAAGCGCTCCTGCCGAAGCCGCGTGCCGAAGGCGAAGACCGGGTCGCGGGAGCGCGTGGCTCCGACCTCGGCGTCGATCGACGGAAGCAGACGGGACCCGGCGGCCCGGGCATCCGCTCGGGCCATCTCGGCCCGACCGGCGGTAATCCGATGCGCAGGGTTCTCGGCCGTCGCTTCGGCGATCGCGTCGCGCAGCGTGAGGGGAACGCTGGACGGGCCGTCCGCCTCTTCGGCCCGCTGGGCCGCCAGCGGCGGGGATGCCCACGACATGGTCGAGAGCATGAACGCGACCCCCGCGAGCGCGAGTGGAGTCGGGAACCGCGAACCGGCACGTCGCGAAGTGTCGATCGATCTCCTCATCCGGTCATCCGTTCTCTGGTCGGGATCTCGTGATGCGGTGGATCCCGCTCTCGATTGTTCGTGTCAGGGAACCGCGATCGGGTTCCCGGCGGGCAAATCGAATACGACGCGATTATCCGACGAATCGCGCACATCGGGGAAGCGACAGTGAATCGATAAAAATTAGGGACAGTTCGCTCCGCGGACCAATCTTCGATCGTCCGTCTCGACGACCCCGGCGGACGCTTATATTCCCTTCCCGCCGAGCACCAGCTCGGACGACAGTGGCGGTCGGCCTCGCACCGGGCGGATCCCACCGGAAGGGGACACTGAATGCTCGACGAGAGGAGACACTCGCATGGGAGGCTTCCGCCTCGGTTCGGTACTCGGTTTCGAGATCCGGATCG
>CAZOEX010000085.1:0-8954 GCA_964578925.1 uncultured Gemmatimonadota bacterium
TGAGCCGCGTTCCGGTCTTCTGGCTTCCGTTCTTCGCGGCGGACATCCGCCAGGGCCGCCGGAGCGGCATCATTCCGCCGCGCTTCGGCGTCAACGACATCGTTCAGAGCTCGGGCCAGACGAGCCGCAACATTTCCGACTTCGGCTACTACTGGGCGATCAGCGACTACCTGGACGCCCAGGCGACGGTCGACTGGTACAGTGGCAATTACACGCGGATCAACGGCGCCTTCCGGTATCGGTTTCTCAAGGACTTCATCCGTGGCAGCGTCGTCTACAGCCAGAGTTTCAGCGAGGACGGCAATAATCTCCGGCTGCGCGTCGGGCACGACCAGGAGCTGGGCCTCAACACGACGTTCCGTGCGTCGGTCAACTACGTCCAGGACACGCGGATCTTCCAGGACCAGAGCATCAATCCGAACGAACAGACGCAGACGATCGACTCCGACGTCGGGTTCAACCACCGATTCTCGTTCGGAAACCTGCAGCTGAGCGCCGACCGTCAGCAGCAGCTCGACGGCTCCCGGACGACGACGAACCTGCCGCGCGTCAACTTCAGCATCTCGCCGATCACGCTCTTCGGGGCGCCGAGCAATCGAGCCGGAGCCCTGAACAACATTACGCTGGACGGCTCGACCCGGTTTTCGAGGAATGCGGCGCGGGCGGATTCGTCGGCGGACCGGGTCACGACATCGGGAGGGGCGAACGCCAACCTTCGCGTCGGCGAGCTGAGCCTCTCCGGGTCGGCGAGCCTCGAAGACATCGAGAGGACGCCGCAGGACAGCCTCTTCCAGGACCTGCCTCCGGAGACGCAGACGACGCTCGACTGGAACAGTCGTGCGAGCTTTCGAGTCGGCCTGATCGGATCGACGACCTTCAGCCCCACGGCCAGCCTGAGCGGCGGACGGTTCCGGAGCGAGGACACGGAGAACGAGTACGTGTCGGCGCCCAACCGGGCCTCGATCGGGGCCCGCCTGACCACCGACCTCTACGGCTTCCTGCCCGGCTTGGGACCGTTCAGCCGTCTCCGGCACAAGGTGTCGCCGGCGTTCAGCTACTCGTACTCGCCGCCGGTCGAAGTCGACTCCGCTCTCGCGGCGATCCCCGGGTTTCCCGGCGCATCGGGGGACGCGCGAAACGTGCTCGAGATCAGCCTGAACCAGACGTTCGAGGCGAAGCTCCCCGGCCAGGCGGAACCCGCCGACAGCGTGCTGGCCGACACCCTCGTCGGAGGACCGCTCCCGGTCGCCGATTCCGCGAATGCCCCCGCGGACTTCTCCGGGCCCGGCGACCGGCCGGAGCCGACGCGGCCCGAGCGGGATCGAATCATCACCCTGCTCGGCATCCGCACGTCGGCTCTCCGCTTCGACTTCGAGCGCGCCAAGAGGGGCGAGCCCGTCCTGGTGTCCGAGACGATCTCCAACAGCGTCCAGTCCGATCTGCTGCGCGGCTTCTCGATACGGGTCACGCACGACCTGTTCGAGGGGTCCGGCGAGGACCGCGACTTCGCGCCCTTCCTCGCGTCGCTGAACGCGGGCTTCGGCGTCAGTTCGGGCCAGGGGCTGGGCGACATCTTCGGCCTCGGCTCCGGCGGATCGTCCCGCCCGACGCAAGCGCCCACGAGTTCCATGGACCGCTTCCGGGACCGTGACATCTACGGCGCCTCGGATCCCTTCCAGGAGGGTGCGGGGCCGTGGAGCGCGTCGGTGAACTACAGCCTGCAGCGGACACGGCCGTCCGAGGGAGACACCGAGCGCCAGTCGATCAGCGGCACGCTCTCGCTCCGGCCGACGACGCACTGGTCGATCCGCTGGACGACGCAGTACAACTTCACCGAGGGGGAGTTCGGGCAGAACGTCGTCACGCTCGATCGCGATCTCCACCGCTGGCTCGCTTCCTTTCAGTTCGCTCGTTCGCCCAACGGGAACACGATCTTCCAGGTTTCGGTGAGCCTGAAGGACGCCCCGGAGATCCGTGGGGAGTACCAGCAGCGGACGAACTAGAAGCCTGTTGAAGAACTGGGGCGCGCACGTCGTCCGCGGCGATGGCCGGATTCTTGATCCTGTGAAGGCCCCGGGCCCCGGAGGCCCCGGAACGGTCGAGAACGGAAGCCATCGGCACCAACGGCGAGCGAGAGACTCCCGGGATGACGACTTTTCAGAAGCTGAAGCACGAGGCGAGGCGCGCCGAACAGCGCTCCAACTGGGCACGGGCCATCGATCTGTACCAGCGCGCGCTGGAAGCGGACGAAGACATGGCGGATCTCAGCCTCTTCAACCGCATCGGCGACCTTCATCTACGGCTCGGCCAGACGGAGGAGGCTGTCGCGTGCTACGAACGCGCCGTCGACCGGTACGCGGACAACGGGATGCTCACCAGCGCCATCGCGCTATGCAACAAGATCCTGCGAATCGCACCCACGCGGATGTCCGTCTATCGCCGGCTCGGCGCCCTCCATGGGCGGACGGGACTGGTCGTGGAGGGGCGTACGAACTGCCTCAAGTACGCTCGCCACGCGATCGAGAACGGACGGCTCGACGATGCGGTTGCGGCGGTCGACGAGTTCACCGATCCAACCGGCGACGAGGACGCGCGGCTCCAGCTGGCCGGGCTCCTCGCCGAACGGGGAGAGCAGGGGACCGCGGTCGCGCAGCTTCGCGCCGTACTCCGGGCCCGGCGCTCCCGCGGCGCGGAGACCGACGACCTGCGGGAGCGGATCGAGCAGCTCGCGCCGGACGAGGCCAAGATCGAGCCGGATGGCGAGGAGGAGGCCGCCGGCCCGGAGGGGGCCGCCCCCCCGGAGGCCGAAACCGCTCGGTCCGGGCCCGTTCGCCTCGCCGCGCTCGTGGCCGATCGATTGGACGCGTCCGGCGAGACCGCGCCTTTCCGGGCGGAGCGGGCGGAGGCCGACGGCAGGACCGAGCCTCCGGTCGACGAGGGGCTCGCGGGCGTCCGCCGCGTACTCGGCGCATTCCGCGAGCAGATGTCCGATGCGTTCGAGTCGGCTGATCCGACCGTACGATACGACCTCGGCTTGGAATTCATGACCATCGGTCTGCTTGACGAGGCGATCGAGGAGTTCCAGGCTGCCGTCGTGGATCCGTCGCTCGTCGAGGCGGCGAACGCACGGATCGGAGAATGCCTGGCACTGCGCACCTCCGGCTCCGGATTCGAGACGATCCGCGGCTCGGCTCGGCCGTCGCGGCGAGCGAGCGAGCCGGCCGTCCCGTCCGCCGCGGCCGAGACCGCAGCGGACGGTGAACGGGCCGCCGCATCGGAGGCTGGCGCCAGGCCCCCGGACGAGGCGGATGCCGCGACTCCGGACGAGGCGGACGCCGCGACTCCGCATGAGACCGACGCCGGGGCGGACGACGACCCGTCGTCGGCGGAGCCGCCCGTCGCGGCCGGCGAGTCCGAGGACGAGGACGAGCTCCAGGGCCACTTCTTCCGCGCGCGCCTCGCCCAGTACCGGATTCGCCGCGCCGAGGAGCGGCATACGGTCGATCATGCGGCTCACCTGGATCTCGGTACGGCCTACATCGGCATGGAGCTCCACCAGGAGGCGCTTCGCGAGTTGCGCGTGGCGCTGGAAGGTCCCCGGCCCGTGGCGAACCGCGCGGCGCGGGCCCTGAAGCGGCTGGCGCTGGCCGAGCGGGCGTCCCCCGAGCTCGCGCTCGAGGTCCTGGAGCGCCTCGCGGAGCAACCGTCCGGCGCCACGGCCGAGACCCTGGGGGCGGAGCTGGTCGAGGCGTGGGGGGGCGATCATCCCCTGGCGGAGCGCCTCGGGGAGATCCGGGGACGGCTTTCGGAGGCTCTCGAGGAGCTTCCGGCGCTCGAGGACATGTTTCCCGCCCTGGAGGGGAGTGATCGCGAGAACACCGAAGTTAATGGTGCCGAGACGGACGGAGTGGCGGAGCCCGCCCCCGAGTCGGGCAGCCCTCCGGACGTCACGGTCTCCCCGGTCGAAAAGGCGGACGAACTGTTCGCCGCGGGCGAGATCGAGGAAGCGAAGGAGCTGCTTCAGGCGACGCTGGAGGAGCTGGACCGGGAGAAACGGACACGCGAGGGACTCCGCGTCCTGGATCGGCTCCTGGAGCTCGAGCCGGACGACACGACGCTCCACGAGCGACGCGTCGAGATGGCCGTGATGTCCAACGATCAGCAGCTGGTCGTCCGCGCACGAGCGGAGCTCGGGGACTGTCTCCGTCGCCGGGGCGAGCCGGTTCGGGCGCGTGCGGCCTACGGACACATCCTCGACGTGGACCCCGACAACGAGACGGCCCGCGCCGCCATCTCCGCGATCGACGCGGAGGAGCTGGAAGCCGAGCGTACGGCCGCCGGGGCCGAGTCGACGGCCGAAGCGACCGCGCCGACGGAAGAGGAGGAGCTCGCGGAAGTCGAAGCTCTCCTCGACGATCTGGGCGTCACGGACGAGGAGGAGGTGGTCGTGGTGGGGGACGAGGACGAATCCGAAGCGGATCCCATGGCGCGGTCGCGATACGAGCTGGGCCTGGCCTTCCGCCAGATGGGCATGTGGGAGGAAGCGGTCCGTGAGCTGCGGCCCGCCCTCCGCGGTGTAGCCGACCGGCTGGCGGTGCTCGAGGCGCTGGGGGAATGCCTGGTGAAGGGGGGACGGTCGGAGGAGGCCGTGGCGCTGCTGCAGGAGAACCTCCGGTCGGACGAAGACCCCGAGCAGGTGGGGCCACTCTACTACCTCGGACTGGCCCTCGCCGAAGAGGGAAGCGATGCCGAGGCACGGGAGATCCTCGCCCGTGTCGACGCGGCCCGTCCGGGCTATCGGGACGTGCAGGCCCGGTTGTCCGAACTCTCCCTCTGACGGTATCTTCGGCAGATCGTGAGCCAGGCCTCCAGGCGCGTCGCCGCGGATTGCGCCCGGGGCATCATCGGAGGGACATGCTCGAAGCCGCGCTGCCCACACTCGAAACGCTGCAGCAACCGGTACAGGAACGTCTTCAGCGCATGGAGGCGGTCCTGCACGAGCTCGTTGCCGCGGACTTCGGACCGATCAACGACGTCTCCGAATACCTGCTCACCGCCCGGGGCAAGTACCTCCGCCCGACGCTTCTCTTCCTGACCAACGAGGTGGGGGGTGCGCCCGACGATCGGGCGGAGCGCCTGGCGGCCATCGTCGAGCTGATGCATGTCGCGACGCTGGTGCACGACGATGCGGTCGACCACTCCCCACGGCGCCGGGGCATGCCGACGGTCAACCACCGCTGGACGCACCAGGTCGCGGTCATCATGGGCGACTATCTCTATTCTCGTGCCCTGCTGGAGGTTACGCGCTCGGGCCCTTCGGAGGCCGTCGCGATTCTCGCGGCCGCGTCGAACCAGATGTCGATCGGCGAGATGCGTCAGCTCGCCGCCCACGACGCTCTGGGCGCGACGGAAGAAGACTATTATCGTCTATGTGCGTGCAAGACGGCGTCGCTGATGTCGGCGGCGTGCGAGCTCGGCGCCCTGGTGGGTGCCTCGATGCACCGGGAAGCACTGGCGGCGTACGGACGAGATCTCGGGATGGCGTTTCAGATCGTCGACGACCTGATCGACTACACGGTACCGTCGGACATCACGGGCAAGCCCAGGGGCCTGGACCTTCGGGAGCACAAGGTGACGCTGCCGCTGATCGCGGCCCTGCCGGCGCTGGCCGCCGACGAGCGCGCGGCCGTGGACTCGCTGTTCGCGGACCCGGAGCCCGCCGACGCCGACGTCGAGGAAGTGGCCGATCTGGTGCGGAACGCGGGCGGCCTGGAGTATGCCCGCGGCCGGGCCGCGGACTTCGCCCGTTCGGCCGCCGGGCGGCTCGATTCGATTCCGGAGGACCCGTTCGTACGGATTCTCCGGCTCACCGTTGAATTCGTCCTGGAGCGACAGAAGTGAATCTCGACTTCGGCGGCCGTCGCCGCCCCTCGGCCAGGCGGGTCGCCCTGATCATCGCGGGCGGCCTGGTGCTGGGGGCCCTGCTCACCGAGCTGGCGTCGCTCATGCCGGCCGGTGCGCCGCGCGAGGCGTTCATTACGACCGTCGCGGCGTCGATCGGCCCGCTGACCGTCGACCTGCTCGTGGTGGCCGTGACGGTGGGGCCGCTCGTCCTCCGGGTGAACATACTCAGCGTCGTCGGGATACTTCTCCTGGCGTGGTTCTCGAAGTCGCTACTCTGAGGCCCGGCGCAGACCGGGTCCGCTGCAAGGGGCTACATCATGTTGCCGAATATCGGGATCCCCGAGGCCGTCATCCTGCTGTTCATCGTGCTGCTGCTGTTCGGCGCGCGTCGCCTGCCGGAGATCGGATCTTCGCTGGGGAAGGGAATTCGGGAGTTCAAGAAGGGAATTCGAGAGGTGGGCGACGAAGTGCGTGGTGAACTGGAAGAGGGAGACGAGGACGGTCCGGCGAACGACCGCAACGGCGACCCCCGGTAGGGGCGCGCCGCCCACCTGCCGCTGACGCCGCCGTCTCCCCCGCGAGGACGCCGGCGCGCTTTACATCAGCGGGGGAGTGACCGGCTGGGCGTCGGCCGACCGATTCAGCCGGTCCCGGTGGTCGATCACCACCGCCTCCTCGCGGATCGCCTCGAGCCACTGCGAGGCTCTCTGCTGCGCGATGCTGAAGGCCACCTGTCGCCGCACCTGTTCCCTCATCGCCGCGAAGAGCTCCCGATCGGCTTCCGTTCGCTCGTCCACCCGCAGGATGACGAGTTGATCGCCCGCATCGTACGGCCCCGTGACCACGTTCAGAGGGGCGGCGAACGCCGCGCCGATCGCCTCGGTATCCCGGCCGAGGCCGGGAACGAACTCCCGCCGCCCGAACGACTCCGTGGTGGCGACGGGCCAACCGTTGGCCTCGGCCAGCGCCTCGATCGTCGGGTTCTCGAACGCGGCCAGCGCCTCCTCGGCGATTCGCCTGGCCGCGGCCTCGCGGCGCTGCGCCCGGAGGGCGGCCTCGACCTGCTCGCGCACTTCCTCGAAGGAGAACTGCCCGGCCTCGGTCCGGTCGACCAGCTCGAGCAGGTGGAAGCCCGAGCCGTTCTCGTAGAACTCGCTCAGCTCTCCGATCTGTGTCACCTCGTCCAGGGCCCACTCGACGCCCACGCCGAGTGAGCCGGCGCCGGGAACGAAGTCGAAGCCCTCCGTGAGCGTCACCCCCTCTCGTACCTCGATGCCGAGGGAGTCCCGCGCGGCCAGCAGGCCGTTCTCGAGCGCGATGCCCTCGATCTCGTCCATCCGACCGAAGAGCTCGTCCTCCGCGGCTTCCGAGAGCCGCACGGGAAGCACGATGTGCGCGACCGAGACGGTGTCCCCGCTTCGCTCGCCGACACGCACGAGGTGGATGCCGGACGGCGAGGTGACGGGTTCGGAGACTTCACCGGCTTCGAGCTCCGATACCGCTGAGGCGAGCGGGTCCCCGAGATCCTCGGGCGTGTAGCGGCCGAGCTGTCCGCCGTCCTCGGCCGTGGTCGAGTCGATCGAGAATTGGGCCGCCGCCTCTTCGAAGGAGAGCTCCCCTTCGAGAATCGCCGTGCGGATGGAGTCGGCCCGACTCCGGACCCGGGCCGTGTCCTCGGCCGACGGCGTCGTCGAGATCGAGAAGATCCGGACGGTCGCCGTCGCCGGACGCTCGTAGTCTTCCTGGTGCTCGCGGTAATAACGCCGCGCTTCCTCTTCGGGCACAGAAATCTCCGCGTCGTTCACGACCCGCGAAGGATCGATCGTCACGTACGTCGCGACGGCGGTCTCGTTCCGCGCCTTGAACTCCTCCCAGGCCCTCGTCTCGGAGACCGACGCCCCGGTGGCGAGCTGCTGTTCGAGTCGCTGGCGCGGGAGAATGTCCCGATAGTACTGCTCGATGCTCAGGAGCAGCTGCTCGTCGACGCTCGGATCGGCGAAGAACTGCTGGTACTTGGCGTAATCGAACTGTCCGTCGGTCTGGAAGGCCGGACTCCGCATCACGAAGGGAGGCGGTGAGGTGCGGAACGCCTGCTGGACCTCGGCATCGGAAACCTCGATGCCCAGTCGCTCGATCTGCTGCTCGACGAGGACGTCGCGGACCATGTTCTCCCACGCCTGGGCCTCGGCCTGGCGCGTCTCTTCGTCCGTGAGCGCGCCGCCCTTCTGCGAGCGGGCCCGGTCGATCTGCTGCGACGACGCTTCCCGCCAGCGGGTGTACCGGATCTGCTCCCCGTTGACGACGGCGATCACGGGATTCGCCCCCGCCGTGGCGGAGGTCTCGCGGCTCTGGATCCCCTCGAAAGCGAGCCATGCGGCAAAGGCCACCGCGAGAAACACGATCGCCCAGCGCGTCTTTTCGCGGATGGTCCGCATCATCATATGGGTACAACTCCCTCGACTCGTAACGTCTCGCTCGGCCCGAAAGACAAGCCAATCAAGCTATTCTCGCAATGTGGAGCGGGCAAGCCGAGGCTCCCCGGTCCGCGATTGACACCCTCGAAACGGGTCGCCTACCTTGCAGAGAGAGGCCGGCGAGGTTCGGGGTTCGTCCGGCGTCCGGCACGACAGCTCGACCATCCACTGGCGCGACGCGGAGATTCGATGGAACCGGAGTCCACCGACAACGACGACATAAGGCGCTTCGAGGAACAGTTCCGACGGAATCCCGACAGCCTCGTCTTCGCCCGGCTCGCCGATGCCTGCCGCAAGGCCGGCGATCCTCGGCGCGCGCTCATGATTCTGCAGGACGGAATTCGACGCCACCCCGATTACGCATCGGCCCACATCGTGAGGGCGCGGGCGCTCGTCGACCTCGATCGCCATTCGGAGGCGGAGGCGTCGCTGCGCCGGGTCCTGGAGCTGGACGCGCAGAACCTCGTCGCGATGCGCGGTCTCGCCGGCCTCGCGGAGCGACGCGGCGATCCGGTCGAGGCGGTGCACTGGTTCGAGCAGATCGTCGCGCACGATCCGGCGAACGACGAGGCGGCG
>CAZOEX010000086.1:0-8914 GCA_964578925.1 uncultured Gemmatimonadota bacterium
TGAACGCCTCGACCGCGTCCACGCAGTCGGCCACGCCGTCCATGAACGCCTCGTCGGTGCCGCGTCGCGAATCGAAGGGATGCGGCGCGTACACGACGCCCCCCTGGGCGTGGATCGCTTCCGCCACCTCGCGGAAGGTGCCGCCCGGGGGAATCCATTCCTCGAGCCAGAGGCCGATGACGTCGAGTCCCTCGTCGGTGCGCACTTCTTCGCCGACGATCACGAGCTCGGGGTCGATCTCCGCCGCGGCGAAGGCGCCCTCGATCTCGTCGTGATCGGTGATCGCGATGCGGTCGAGGCCGATATCGCGGGCGCGCTCGACGACCTCCGCGGGATCGCTACGACAGTCACGGGAGGCCGACGTGTGCATGTGGAGGTCGACGGCCCACTCCCGGTCCGACTCGGCCGAGCCCGCCTCGGCGGCAGCGACGTTCGCCGCCGTGCCTCCCGTGACGGACTCCCATGCCTCGCGCGCACGGCTCTCGAGCGTCGCCTCGCTCCCGTCGTTCCATACGACGGCGTCGGCCGCGGCGCGCTTCCGCTCGCCGGGCCACTGGGCGCCGTCGATCGCCTCGAAAGTCCCGGGGTCGAGCCCGCGGGCCCCGATCACGCGGCGCCGCCGGATGTCGGTCGGCGCGTCGACCACGACGACGGAGTCGAAGCGCTCCGCGATTCCCGTCTCGTAGAGCAAGGGGATCTCGAAGACGACCACCTCGGCTCCGTCGCGCACCGCCCGCTCCAGCTCGATCTTCCGCAGTCGGTCGACCTCGGGGTGTACGATCGCTTCGAGCTCCTTCCGGGCGTCCACGTCCGCGAAGACGATGTCCCGCAGAGCCGCCCGATCGATCGAACCGTCGGGCGCGCGGACCCGGTCACCGAAGCGTTCGAGGACGGCTTCGTGACCCGGCGTTCCCGGTTCGACGGCCTCGCGCGCCAGCCGGTCGGCGTCGATGCGCCGCGCGCCCCAGGACTCGAAGAGCCGGCCGACCGTGCTCTTGCCCGCACCCAGGGTTCCCGTCAGCCCGATGCGGATCACGCGTCGGGCTCCACGAGCAGGGACCGGGCCGGCTCGTCGGCCACGCCGGCCAGTTCGCTGAACGCCTCGAACAACCCGTCGACGATCTCCTCGACCCGCTCGTCGGGCTTCCCGTGGACGGGGAGCCTTGCTCCGGCCATCTGGCCGTGGCCGCCGGCCGGACCGCGGCCCGCGACGATCTCTCGCACCCATTCCCCGGCGTGGGCGTGGGGCCGGTCGGCGCGGACGGACACCAGCAGGTCGTCGCCGTACCGGCCGACGGCCACCACCCACTCCACTCCCTGGACACGCAGGAAGAAGTCGGCCAGCTGGGCGACGAGGTCCGGATAGGCCAGCTCCCCGCAGGGCACGAAGACCACGCCCTCGCGGTGCCAGGCCTTCTCGAGCCCGTCGTGCAGCGTGCGGAAGAGAGCCCGCGGCGCCCGGGCGTGTCGGATCTTCGAGAGTGACACGGGATCGGTACGAGGATAGAGGTGGACGCTGGCGCGCACGTCGGGCTCGGACGCCTCCCGGCCGAGGTCGAGCGTCTCGGACTGGATCCCGTAGAAGAGCGCGGTCGCCAGCTTTCGGCTCGGCTCGATGCCGCCGGCCCGCAGCAGCTCGACGATCATCGTGGCGCAGGCACCGTAGGACTCGCGCACGTCGTGGTACTCGGCGCGCCGGGGCACGTCGCGCGGCGGATGGTGGTCGATGACCGCGGCCAGGCGGGCGTCCTCCGGCACCGCGTTGTTCCCCGCCCCGGGCTGGGCGTCGACGAGGGCGAAGGCGTCACCGGGCCGGAACTCGAGTCCTTCGATTCGCTCGAAGGGCACCCCGACGATCTCCATCAGCACGCGGTTCTCGGCCCGGCCGATGATCCCGCCGAAGGTCGTCACGGCGGGCACTCCGCACGCCTGCTCGACCAGAAAGCCGAGACCGGCCGCCGAGGCGATCGCGTCCGGATCCGGGTTGTCGTGCGTGAGGACCACCACCCGCTCGGCACGTACGAAGGCTTCGACCAGGGCCGCGAATCGGGACGCGTCGTCCGGTCCCGGGTCTCGCGGCTCGACCACGTCGGCCACCATCAGTCGGAGCAGTCTCCGTGCGGGTAGGGATGGCGGCAGTTCGGGCAGTGTCCGCCCTTGCAGCCCATCAAGCGCAGCGCGACCGGGTGGCCGCAGTGCAGGCACGGCTCGGCCGGCGGCGCGTCGGTCGGCTCCTCGGCCGTCGGCGCCGCGTTCGCGTCGGCAGCGCCGGGCGATCCCGCCCTCGCTCTCGCTGACCGGCTCACGCGAAGCCACCCGGGACGAGGAACGGGTTCGTCTGGCGCTCCTTCGACACCGTCGTGGGTCCCATGTGGCCCGGATAGAGGACCGTTTCGTCGGGAAGCGTGAGGATTCTCCGCCGGATCGACGCGAGCAGCGTCTGCATGTCGCCGCCGGGCAGGTCGGTGCGACCGATCGAGCCGGCGAACACGCAGTCGCCGACGAAGGCCTTGCCCTTCGCCGCCCCGCCCCCCACGAGCACGACGTGGCCCGGCGAGTGACCGGGCGTGTGCCGCACCTCGAACTCGAGGGGCCCGAATGCGAGGCTCTGTCCGTCCGTGAGCTCGACGTCGGGGGCCGGTGGCGCCTCGACCCGGAGTCCGAAGGCCCGGGCGTGCTCTTCCGCGGCGTCGTAGAGGAACCGGTCGCCCCCGTGCAGGTGGACGGGCGCCCCGGTCTCGCCGGCCACGGTGGCGACGGCGCCGATGTGATCGAGGTGCGCGTGGGTCAGCAGAATCGCGGCGGGCGTGTTCTCCCCGAGCCGGGCGAGGATCCGCTCGGCCTCGTCACCGGGATCGATGACGACCGGAGCCTCTCCGCCGGACGGGCGAACGATGTAGCAGTTCGACTGGAAGGGTCCGACCGTCAGCGTCTCCACGTCGCAGCCGGCGCCGGCGTCACTCTCCCGCGCGGCCGCGGAATCGATCTCGAGCGGCACGGAGAGACGTCAGACGGAGAAGGAGGTGCCGCAGCCGCACGACCCGGTCGCGTTCGGGTTCTCGAAGGTGAATCCCGAGCCCTTGAAGCTGCTGTGGTAGCCGATCTGCACGCCCTGCAGGTACTGCGCGCTGAACGGATCGATCAGGACGCGGATGCCGTGCGATTCGACGCTCAGGTCGTCCGGCTCGGGAGCCTGTTCGTCCACCTCGAGGCCGTACTCGAAGCCGGAGCAGCCGCCGGGCAGCACGCTCACGCGCAGCGTGGCGTCGTCCGCGTTCAGGCCCTCGGCCTCGAAGAACTTCCGCACCTCGCCGGCCGCCTCTTCGGTCAGCTCGATGCCGACGCCGGGCGTCGGGGCCACATCTCTCGTCGTCGTCATAGCTCCGGTCCTTCTTCGTGTACTGCCTGCTGAACTCTCTTCAACCTACGCTCGGGCACCATGGCGCAAAAGCCGGAAGCCCGTCGAGCCGGCCTTCACGCCGCCCCGGCATGGGCGAGCCAGCGCTCCGCTTCGAGCGCCGCCATGCAGCCCGTGCCGGCCGCCGTCACGGCCTGCCTATAGTAGTCGTCCATCACGTCGCCCGCGGCGAATACGCCGGGCACCGACGTCGCCGTGCGCCAGGCCTCGGGCAGCTCTATGTACCCGTTAGCCTTCAACTCGATCGCATCGCCCAGGAATCCCGTGTTCGGCTCGTGACCGATCGCCACGAAGACGCCGCCCACGGAGATCTCCCGCGACTCGCCGGTCTCGACGTCCTCCACGCGGATCCGCTCCACCGTCTCGTCGCCGATCATCTCCTTCACGACCGTGTTCCAGAGGAAGCGGATCTTCGGATCGTCGAAGGCCCGCTCCTGCATGATGGCCGATGCGCGCAGCTCGTCGCGGCGGTGGAGGACGAGCACCTCGGAGGCGAACTTCGTCATGTAGAGTGCGTCCTCCATGGCGCTGTCCCCCCCTCCCACGACGGCGATCACCTCGTCGCGGAAGTGCGGCAACGCTCCGTCGCACACCGCGCAGGCCGACACGCCGCCCCCCGACTGCGCGAGCCGCTCCTCGCCGGGGACGCCCAGCCACTTCGCGTTGGCGCCCGTCGCCACGATCACCGCTTCGGCCCGCACCTCGTCGCCGTCCCCGGCGAAGAGCCGCAGGGGGCGCTCGGAAAAATCGACGCGTTCGATGTTCTCCGTGACGACGCGCGTGTCGAAGCGCACGGCCTGCTTCCGGAAGTCGCCCATCATCGTGGGACCCGTGATGCCCTCCGGAAAGCCGGGGTAGTTCTCCACTTCGGTCGTGAACATCAACTGGCCCCCCGGCACCATCGTGGGGCTGAACGAGCCCTCGTACACGATGGGGTCGAGCTGCGCCCGGGCGGCATAGATCGCCGCCGTCCAGGCCGCCGGGCCGGATCCGATGATCACCAGCTTTTCGTGCTGCGCTTCGCTCATATGGTTTTGCTTCTCTTCGTCGTTTCTCGTATCGACTGTCGGGGCCCGCCCGGCGCGTCGCCGGGTCGCCTCAGGCGTCGTCGGCCGCCAGGGAGACGCCACACCGGACCGCGATCGCCTCCATCCAACGCATCGGAACCCTCTCGGTTCCCGGCTCCATGCCGCCACCCGCGTCTCCGTGCCAGTCCGAGCCGCCGGTGGACAGGAGGTCGAGCCGGTACGCGAGTGCCCGTAGCTCGTCGCGGCGCTGGCCCCGGTTCTTCGGGTGCATCACCTCGATGCCGTCCAGTCCCTCGCCCGCCCACTCGACGATCAAATCGTCGTCGAAGGCGTGGCCCGGATGGGCCAGCACGACCACGCCGCCGGCCTCGTGGACCGCGTCGAAAACGGTGGAGGGCGCCACGGCGGCCTTTTCGATGTGGGCCGGCCCTCCGTCCCCCAGGTACTTCGTGAATACGGCCTGCACGTCGGGCATCAGTCCCGAATCGACGATGGCTCGTGCCACGTGCGCCCTGGTCGGGACGTCACCGACTGCCTCCCGCGCGACGGCCTCCCACTTGAGGGGTACGCCGAGCTCGTTGAATCGCCGGACGATCTTCTTCGCCCGCGACCGGCGGTCCTCCCGGATTCCTGCCAACAGATCTTCGAGCCCGGAGGTTCCGGGACGAATGCCATAGGCCAGCAGATGCACCGACCGCCCGTCGACCTGGGCCGAGACTTCGCAGCCGCGCAGCCAGGCCAGGCCGAGGCGGCGCGCCTCCGCGGCCGCCTCGTCCAGGCCCGCGGTCGTGTCGTGGTCGGTCAACGAGATGCCCTCGGCGCCCCGGTCCGCCACCTCGCGGACGAGGGCCGCGGGGTCCAGGGTTCCATCCGACGCGGTCGAGTGCAGGTGGAGGTCGACGTAGCTCAAATCGGCCGGTCGCTCAGAAGGGTGAGACGTTCATCGATTCCGAGCGATCGAAGAGGCGACGCAGCTCGTCGGTGGACATCCCGTCGAGATGCTCCTGGGAGGACACCTCGTCGGCGTCGACGCGAACGACCCGGTACGGCCGCTGGCCGTTGCTCGCGCAGAAGAAGACGACCATGCGCGCCCCGCCGGACGTGTCCAGCGTAGCCCGCCAGCGGTCATTGTCCGCTTTGATTCGCTTTGCCATCGCCAATCGGCTCCGCCGCGACCGGTTCGACCAGGACACCTGCCGCGAGTTCGGGTTCGAGTTCGTATTCGCTCTCCGAGATCCGCACCCGGCAGCGCTCGGTTTCGCCCCCGGACCGAAGCACCTCCACCTCGGTGTCGAGCAAGAGACCCATGGCGCTCAGGCTTCGCAACCGATCGTCGTCCCGGTCGGACACCTGCCGGACGGTCCCCCGGCTCCCCGCCGGCAGCGAGGCGAGCGGGGTCAACTCTCGGCGCCTGATCGATCCGTCGCGACCGGGGATCGGCGCCCCGTGCGGATCGAGCTCGGGATCGCCGAGCGCCCGGGCCATCCGGTCGACCAGGTCGTCCGACGCCGCGTGCTCGAGCCGTTCCGCCTCCGCGTGCACGCCGTCCCAGGTATAGCCGAGACGCTCGATCAGATACGTCTCGATGATCCGGTGGCGGCGGATGATCCGTAGAGCGGCCCGCTGGCCGTCGGCCGTCAGGCGCACGCCACGATACGGCTCGTGGCTGACGAGGCCCTGGTCGGCCAGGCTCTTCACCATGTTCGTCACCGACGCGGCGGAACGGTCGAGCGACTCGGCCAGCGCGGTGGTCGAAGCCGGAGCGGCGGGCGTCACGGAGCGCTCGAGCTTGTAGATGGCCTTCAGATAGTCCTCCACCGCCCGACTGTGCGACGCGGCGGCTACCATCCCGACCTGCCGTCCTCGCGTTCGATCACCCGATCACCGGTCCGTTCAGCCCTGAAAGTCCACTCCGGTGGCCAGGCTCGCGAGCCATGCCGCGATCACTCCGGCCGCGCCGTCCACGTCCGCCACGCTGACGATCTGGTTGGGGCTGTGCATGTAACGGTTCGGAACGCTGATCAGGCCCACCGGAACACCCGCACGCGCCATCCGCACGGCGTCCGCGTCCGTACCCGTCATCGCCGGGATCGCCTGCACCTGCATTTCGATGCCCTCGGCGGCCGCGGCGGACTTCAGCCCTTCCGCCACCTGGCGGTTGACCGCCGCGCCGCGCGCCAGCACCGGCCCCTTGCCCACGCGGATGTCGCCGTGCTCCTTCTTCTCGACCGTGGGGTGGTCGGTGGCGTGGGTGACGTCGACGACGATTCCCACGTCGGGATCGAGCCCGTACGCCCCCGTCTTGGCACCCCCCGCCGCCAAGTAGCCGATCTCCTCCTGCACCGTCGCGACGGCCACGACGTGCGCCTCGCAGCCGCCCTCGGCGGCCCGGCGCAGCGCGTCGAGCACGACCGCGGCGCCGACCCGGTTGTCGATCGACCGCGCGGCGATGAAGTCGTCGCCGAGCGATAGCGTTTCGGAGCGGATGACCGCCACGTCGCCGATCTCCACCCTCGCCTTCGCCTCGTCGCCCGAGGCGGCGCCGATGTCGACCCAGAGGTCCTTCAGCTTGACCGCCTTCTCGCTCTCGTCCCGCTGGATCATGTGGACGGCCTTGCGTCCCACGACGCCCGTCACGACGCCCGAACCGGTGAGCATGTCGACACGCTGGCCGACGAGCACCTGCGGGTCCCAACCGCCGACCCCGACCACCCACAGGTAGCCGTCGTCGTCGATGTGGTTGACCATCAGGCCGATCTCGTCCGCGTGCCCGGCCATCATCACGGTCGGCGAGCCCTCCGGGTTGATCTCGGCGAACGCGTTTCCGTGGATGTCCGTCCACACGCGGTCGGCGAAGTCGGCCGCGGCGTCGCGCCAGGCGGCCGTTGCCTCGGCCTCGAAGCCGGACGGCCCCGGGGCGTCCAGGAGGCGAATGAGAAGGTCTCGGATCACGGTCGGCATCGATGCTCCGGTCGGTTAGACGGGGTAGCGGATGTCGTGTCGCGCTGGTCCGCGCAGGCATACGGCCGGGGCGCCGGGCCGCGCGAAATTCGGTGAGAAGGCTATCACGAGCGCGGCTCCCTGTCGAGGAGTGCTCGAATCCGTTCGGCCAGCTCCGGACGGGCCTCGGGTGTTTCGCCGACCGCGGCGAGACGATCCAGGAAGAGCCGCTCGAAGTTGAAATGGGGATAGCAGCTCCGGCAGACCTCCAGGTGCTCGGCGACCTGATCCCGCGTCACGTCGGGGAGCTCACCGTCCAGGAAGTCGTACAGCTTCTCCAGCGACTCCTGGCACGCCGATTCGCTCATCGGAGGAAGCCCATCTCGATCGCATAGGCGTAGAGCTCCTCCTGCAACCGTTTCCGGGCCCGGAAGAGCCGAGACTTCACCGTTCCGACCGGAATCTCGAGCAGGTCGGCGATCTCCTGGTAGGCCAAGCCTTCGATGTCGGCCAGCACGACCGGCACCCGGAAGTCGTCCGGAAGCCCCTGGATCGCGTCGATCACCTCCTGATCGATGATCCGCTCGAAGATCCGGCCCTCGGGGTCGGCCTCGAACAGGTTGTCGCCGGGCGGGCGCTCGGCCACCTCGTCGTACTCCACCGGGTTCGGCCGGCTCTTGTGGCGCCGGAACTCGTTGATGAACGTGTTGCGGAGGATCGTCATCAGCCACGCCCGGCAGTTGGTCCCGAGTTCGAATCGGTCCCAGTTCCGGTAGGCTTTGAGCATGGCGTCCTGCACGAGATCTTCCGAGCGCGCCTCGTCGCCGCCGGTCAGGCGGAGCGCCAGCCCGTAGAGGGCGTCGAGGTGCGGCAGCGCTTCCGCTTCGAACTCGCTCCGCCTCGTATCGGTGGATGACATGAAGGTAGTTTCGCCTGTGACAGCCCCGCGGACAACACGCCGCGGGATCGGTCGGCCGTTCCGGGCCGCACTGCCGCTCGCGGCGGTCGTGGCCGCGGCGCTGATGGGGGCGGCGTGCATCTCCGGTCGGGTACTGGAGGGCTATCCGGGGTATCCCTTCGTCCGCTTCGATCTGGCGGCCCCCGCGGACTCGGCCTTCTTCTCCGTTCAGGCCGAACTCCGGGAGGAGGGCTTCGAGCTCGATTTCACGGAGCGCGCCTCGGGGCTCATCAACACGCGCCCCGCGGACCGGCCGGCCGGCCGGCTCTTCCTCAGCGCGGTGATCGACTCGACGGCCGGGGGCAGCCGCGTCTGGCTGGCCGCGTACGAACCCGTGCGGGACGGAGCCCGGCGAATCGACCCCCTCGACGAGGAGGGCTGGAGCGAGCTTCGGGCCGTCGCGGCGCGGATCAGCGGCCGGCTCGGCGGAACGTCGGTCGAGGAGCCGCCCCCGCCCGACGAATGAGGGCACACGCCGGATCGCGGCGTCGATCCGGCCCGTCCATCGCGTCGACTCCCGCCGCCCTGTAGATTCAAGCGATATGTGTGGACGATTTACGCTTACGACAC
>CAZOEX010000087.1:0-8804 GCA_964578925.1 uncultured Gemmatimonadota bacterium
GTCGCGAAAGGTCGTGCCCTTCCCCACGACCGACAGGAGCTTCTCGTTCGGGACGACGATCATCGTATCGACCGACCGGCGCAGATCACGGAGTCCGAGCTGCGCATGGCGCATCCGCTTGCGCCCCTCGAACTGGAAGGGGCGCGATACGATCGCGATGACGAGCGCCCCGAGCTCGCTGGCGATCTGCCCGACCCGAGGCGCCGCGCCCGTGCCCGTTCCGCCGCCCATGCCGGCGGTGACGAATACGAGGTCCGCTCCGTCCAGCGCGCTCCGGACTTCCTCCTCGTTCTCGGCGATCGCCTGGCGGCCGACCTCCGGACGGGCGCCGGCACCCAGACCGCGCGTCAGTTTGCGCCCGATCTGAATCTTCACGTGCGCCTCGCAGTCCTTGAGCGCCTGCGCGTCCGTATTGACCGCGACGAACTCGACGCCGTCCAGCTCCTCGGCGATCATCCGGTTCACCGCATTGCCGCCAGCGCCACCGACGCCCACGACCTTCATCCGCGCGTTGCTGCTCATGCCTTCATCGAACTCGAATACCATTTGCTCCTCCCGGGTTGAAGAATGCTTCGCCTGCTTCTCGTCTATCGCTTCTGCCTGCGTCCTCTTCGGCGCGGGCATCAGAAAAACTCTCGTATCCAGCCGCCGACGCGCGTCAGGGTGCGCACGACGACGCTTCCCCCGCCGTCGATTCGCCGATGTCGTCCGAACAGCGCCAGGCCGACCGCGGCGGCGCACTCGGGCCGGCGAACCGCCTCCACGAGCCCGTGTAGCCCGGCTCCGGGCAGCCCGCGGTCCACCGGCAGGTTCAGCACTTCCTGCGTGAGCTCGACCACGCCGTCGAGCTCGATGCCGCCGCCGGTCAGGACGACGCCGCCCGGCAACCCGCCGATCAGTCCCGCTGCGTCCAGCTCCTCGAACACGAGTCCGAGGATCTCGTCGAGACGCTGCTCGATGATGTGGGCGAGCAGCTCCCGCGAGACTTCGCGCCGGCCGTCCGGCGTGGGGCCGGAGATTTCGAACGTCTCCGCCGGATCGACGCGACGGGTCTGCGCGCTGCCGTAGAGGGCCTTCAGCGTCTCCGCCTCGGCCACGGGAACACCGAGTCCCTTGGCGATGTCGCTCGTCACGGTCGCGGCGCCCCACGGCAGGGTGCGGGCCAGCCGCAGGCGCTCGTCGCGGAAGACGAGGACCTCGGTCGAAGCGCCGCCGATTTCGATCAGCACGGTGCCCGTGGCCCGCGCATCCGACGGAAGCACCGCCAGGCTGCTGGCCAGCGGCGTCAGAACGAGCTCCTCCGTCCGATAACCGGCCCGGTCGATCGCCTTCCTCAGGTTCTGGCAAGCGGAGCGGTCCGCGGAGATCACGCTCACCTCGCATTCGAGCCGGGTCGCCTCCATCCCGGTGGGATCCTGGATTCCGCCGCGGCCGTCGACGAGGTAGTCCTGCGGGATCGCGTGGACCATTTCACGATGGGGCGGAAGCACGACGGCCTGTGCCACTTCGTGGACGTTCTCGATGTCGCGCGGCATGATCTCCCGTCCGGCGATCGCCACGACGCCCACGGATCGTTCTATCGCGATGTGCGCGCCGCCGACTCCCGTGAACACGGCCTGCACCTCCGCACCCGCCATCTCCTCCGCCTCCCGGAGCGCGGTCCGGATCGACTCGGTCGCCGCTTCGATATTGGCCACCGCGCGGTTCTTCACTCCGTCGGTCGGAGCGTGCCCGACCCCGAGCACCTCGGGCGGCATTTCCTCTCCGAAGTTGCTGCCGGGATCGACGATCACGGCACACGTCTTCGTCGAGCCGACGTCGAGACCCGCCACGTAGCGCGAACCCCCGATCATCTCGTTCTCCCCATGCGTATGACGACCTCGTTCTCGAATCGGGCATCGGCTTCTCGGACGGGCCCCCGAGCCTCCGCGAGGCTCACGGCGCCGCCCACCCGCAGAAAGGCCTCCGCGGGGTCGCGGAAAGGAAGCACGACGCGCTCCAGGGGGCTCCCGGGGAGCAGGACGAACTCGACGGAGGAACCGCGCAACGGACGCAGCTCCGAGATGCGGCGTGTGAAGGCCGAGTCGAGAGCGCTGACCTGCTCGAGTACGTCGAGGGCCCGGCGCGCGGCCTCGGGCTCGACCCGTCCGTCCGCCAGCTCGGCGCCGCCCAGGATCGGCAGGTCGAGCGGGCGGCCCGCCGGATCGATCGGCAAGGAGCGCCCGTCCTGGTCGATCGGGACCAGTTCGGGATTCGAGACCAGCGCCACGGGCCGAACCTCGTCCACCGCGACCGCGAGTCGGTGCAGACCGGCGCGCCGTATGCGGGCATCGACGATGAGGGGATGCGCGGCCAGGCGCTCTTCCCTGGCCCGCATGTCGTCCCACACGGAGTCCGTCGAATCGAGGGCGGCCATCTTCCGCACTTCCGCCTCCGGAACGAAGCGAGACGCGGTCACGCGGACCTCCTCCACCTGGAAGATCGGCACGTTCCGCAGGAGGGCCGGTCCCCAGGTCGGACTCAGCACACCGACGGCGGCGGCGGTCGCGACGACGGCGAGACGGCGACGCGTGCGCCGGTTCACGAGGAACCTCCTGCGGCCGATCGCGCGCCGACCTCGGCCAGCTCCTCGGGTTCGAACCCCCAGAGGCGGATCTCCGGTGTCAGCTCGACACCGATTTCCTCGCGGACCCGTCGCCGTGTCTCCGCCATCAACCACCAGACGTCGGCCGCCGTGGCATCGTCGACGTTCGCGATGAAGTTCGCGTGCCGCTCGGTGATCCGGGCGCCGCCCTGCCGGGCGCCGCGCATTCCGACCCGCTCGACGAGCTGCCATGCCCCGGCCCACTCGCCCCCGGGGTTCTTCCAGATCGAGCCGCAGGACGGCAGGTCGTACACCTGCGTCTCGACCTTCCTGCGTCGGCGATCGAAGTGCTCGGCCTCGATCGCCTCGGCGTCGCCACGCTCGGTCCGAAAGCGTGCGCCCAGGAAGATCCACGACTCCGGGACGTCGACGGCGCGGTACGACGGACGCGCGTCGGCCGGCGAGAGGCGAACCGTCTCGCCGTCCGGCGTCATCGCTTCAGCCGATTCCACCCGATCCCACAGCCCCGTCTCCACCGATCCGGCGTTCATCCGCAGTCCGCCCCCCACGCTCCCGGGTACGGCCTCGAGGAAGCTCCAGCCGCGGCACGCGCCGCGCCGCGCGTCGCCGACCAGTGCCGGAAGGCCGGCCCCAGCCCCCGCCTCGATGTGCGCCTCCCCCATGTCGAGCCGGTCGAACGCGCCGGACAATACGATCACGTGCTCCTGCACTCCGCGGTCGGCGACCAGGAGGTTCGCGCCGCGCCCGAGTACCCGGTACGGCGCGCCGGACAGCCCCACGAGGGCCGCCGCCAGCTCTCCGCGTCCCTCGGCGTGACCGAAGCCGAGGGCGGGGCCCCCGATCCGGTACCGGGTGTGCTCGGCGAGCGGCACGTCAACCTCCCAGCGCATCGGAACGTCCGGTGGCGGCCTCACGGGCCGCCGTGTGAGCGATTTCGGTCACGTCGCCCGCCCCCATGAAGGCGAGCACGGAGGGTTCCTCGACGTCGTGGACGAGGGCGACCGTCTCGTCCCTCTCGAACGGCTCGAGCCCGCGGCGCGCCGCCGTGAGGATCAGATCGCGGGTCACGCCCTCGATGGGAGCTTCGCGGGCCGGATAGATCGGGAGAACGAGACCGCGGTCCGCCCGGGCCAGCGCCTCGCAGAAACCCGTCGCCTGATCCCGCGTCCGGCTGAAGAGATGAGGCTGGAATACCACGACCAGCCGACGGCCCGGATAGGCGGACCGGAGCGCCTCGATGCCCGCCCGCACCTCGGTCGGATGGTGTGCGTAGTCGTCGACGACGACGAGTGCGTCGGACTCGTGGAGCACCTGTAGCCGCCGGTCGGCGCCCCGGAAGTCCTCGAGCGCCGTTCCGAGCGAGGTCGCGTCAGCGCCCAGCCAGCGGGCGGCGGCGAGGGCGGCGGCGGCGTTCTGGGCATTGTGAGCGCCCGGGGCGGCGAGCCGAAACGGCATCGACGATCCTTCCGCCTCGCCCGGCTCCGAGAGGCGGCACGTCTGGCCGCCCCGACCCGCCTCGACGATCTCGACGCGGTAGTCGGCGGACGGGGAGGTCCCGTAGCTCCTGACGTCGATCTCTCCGCCGATCTCCGCTCCGAGGCGGAGGGCGCCTTCATCGTCGCCGCACACGAGCATCCGGCGCGCGCGGCTGGAGAACTCCCGGAACGCGGCCTCGAGCGCGGCAGCCGTCCCGTAGGTGTCCAGGTGCTCGGCCTCGATCGAGGTAACGATCGCCAGATCCGGATCGAGCTCGAGAAAGGATCGGTCGTATTCGTCCGCCTCGACCACGGCGAGTTCGCCCTCTCCCAGTCGTGCATTCCCACTCCAGGCGCTCACCCGTCCACCCACGAGGACCAGGGGGTCGAAGCCCGCGGCCTCCACCGCCAGGCCGAGCATCGAGGAGACCGTAGTCTTGCCGTGCGTGCCGGCGACCGCCGCGACGCGATGATCGTTGACGAGCGCCCCGAGGGCCCGTGCCCGCTTCATCAGCGGAACCCCGGTCGCTCGGGCGGCGCCGAGCGCGGGATGGTCTTCGTCGAGAGCGGAGCTGTAGACCACGAGGTCGGCCGCACCGATCGGTTCGAGCTCCGATTCCGGGTGCACCTCGATGCCCTGCCCCGCGAGCGTCGCCGCGGAGGCGGCATCGCGATCGGAGCCCGCAACGTCGTATCCCCTCGCCTCGAAGGCCAGCGCCAGAGCGCGCATTCCCGCGCCGGCGATGCCGAGCAGGAAGATCCGGCCACCTTGGGCCGGAAGGTCGTCGGTCCGGGCGGGGCGACGCTCAGTCATCGGCATGCCGCCCTCCCCCGCCACCGGACGCGAGCTCGAGCAGGTCGGCGGCGATCCGATCCGCGGCATCCGGCCGGCCGCGCTGCGCCATGCGGGTCGCCATCGCCCGCCGTTTCGAGCGGGAAGCCAGGATCTCGACGACCGCCGACCAGAGTGCGCCACGCGCCGTGTTGCCTTCCTCGAATACGAGCGCGGCGCCGGCTGCCTCCAGCGCTTCGGCGTTGTGCCGCTGGTGATCGCCGGCCGACGTGGGAAGCGGAATGAGTAGCGCGGGAACTCCGGCGGCCGCCAGCTCCGCGCAGGACATGGCGCCCGCCCGGGCGATGGCCAGCTCCGCGGCGTGCAGCCGGGCTCCCAGGCCGTCGATCCAGGCGACGACGCGGATGCGGTCGGCCCACGGCGTGCCGCGCACGGCCGCCGTGACCGCCTCTTCCTGTGACGGCCCCGCGATCCAGACCAGCGTCGTCGCGTCGGGCCAGACCCCCGCGACCGACAGATCTCGAAGCAGGAGCTCGTTCAGGCCCTTCGCTCCCTGGCTTCCTCCCGTCACGAGCACGACCCGTCCGGCCGGCCACCGAAAGGACGATTCGGGCCGCTCCCGGCCACCCTCGATGGGCTCCGGCCGGGCGACCGGATTCCCGTGAGCTTCGATCCGGCTCTTCCGGCCGGGACGAAGGTGTTTCTCCGCCTCGGGATAGCCCAGATGGATCTGATCCACGTGGGGCGCCAGCAGGCGAGTCACGAGGCCCGGCCAGGCGTTCTGCTCCTGCAGCGCCGTCGGCCGCTTCGCCGCGATCGCGTAGGCCAGCGGCGGCGCGGACGCATACCCGCCGGTGCCGACGACGACGTCGGGATCGACGGCCCGGAAGGCTTCCTTCACGCCTCGAAAGACGCCGGGCACGCTCGCGAGCAGGCGCCAGTTCCGCCACGGCCGGTGCCGGTGGAGCGGCTGCGTGGGAAGCAACCGGTACGGGTAGCCACTCGTCGGTAGCACCCGGGCCTCGACCCCTCTCTCCGCGCCGACCAGCAGAAGCTCGCAGGTCGGGTCGGCCCGACGCAGCGCGGCCGCCAGGTTCAGGGCGGGAACGAGGTGCCCCCCGGTGCCGCCGCCGGCGATCAGGATCCGATGCGCCATGGCTCAGCGCCTCCATGCCGTCGAGACGTTGAGGAGGATGCCCGTGGCGCCGAGCATGAGTACGAGGTTCGTGCCGCCGGCGCTGATGAACGGCAGGTTCACGCCCGTCGTCGGAAGCAGCCCGAGAGCCACGCCGATGTGGGCGAAAGCGGAGAGCGACACGAGGGCCGTGATCCCGACCGCGAGAAGGCGACCGTACTGGTCGGGCGCGGACCGGGCGATTTTCATTCCCATCAACGTCCACGCGACGAACATCCCGATCAACAGCGCGGCGCCGACGAACCCCCACTCCTCCGCGATGATGGAGAAGATGAAATCGTTCTGAGGCTCGGGCAGGAACTCCATCTTAAGGCTGCTCCGACCGTACCCGACGCCCGTCCAGCCGCCGGAACCGATGGCGATCATCGACTGGCGGAGCTGGTAGCCGCTCGTCGCGGAGACCGACGACGGATCGAGGAAGGTGGAGACGAAGGCGCGGATCCGGGCGCGGCGGTAGTCCGAGAGGAGGACGACGAGCAGGCCGACCGGCACGAGGGCGGACAGACCGATGGCGAAGTGCGTCAGGCGCGCCCCGGCCACGAAGAGGACGACGCCGGCGAGGGCCGCGATCCAGAGTGCCGCCGAGAAGTGGGGTTCGAGCAGGACGAGCAGACAGACGACCCCGACGACGATCAGAATCGGCAACAGCCCTTCGCGGAAGTCGTGCAGACGGTCCTGCTTCTTCACCGCGATCGCTGCGGTCCAGATGACGACGGCCAGCTTCGCGAGCTCCGACGGCTGCAGGGTGACGCCCACCGAGAGCCAGCGTCGGGCACCGTTCCACTCCGGCGCGATGGCCTCGGTTCCCGGCACGATCAGTGGAACCAGGAGCACCGTTGCGGTCGCCAGGATCGGCCACGCCAGCTTCCGGTAGACCCGGTAGTCGATCAGACTGGCCAGCGTGAGGGCGAGCATTCCGATCGCGGCACGACTCGCCTGGCCGAAGAGAAAGTGTCCGTCGCGCAGCCCCTGGCTGTGCGCCACGTACGCTCCGGCGCTGTACACCGACAGCAGGCCGAAGACGACGAAGACGACCGTGAGTGCGAGAAGCGCCTGCCCGGGAAGGGACGCATCCGTGTTCGGCCGCACGGGGAAGCCGCGAAGGCCGAAGGCGGAGCTGCGGGTCCCGGCAGCCTGGCTCACGAGCCCTCCCGCTCCTGGAGGCCACGGACGGCACGCACGAACGCCTCGCCCCGCACCTCGAAGTTCGGATACATGTCGAAGCTGGAGCACGCGGGCGAGAAGAGGACCACGTCCCCCGGCCGCGCCTGCCGCCCTGCCGCGCGGACGGCCGCGTCCATTCCGTTCTCGACGATGATCTCCGGCGTGGCATGCTCCAGCTCCGCCACGATCCTGGGGGCCGCTTCGCCGAACGCGATGACAGCGCGAAGCCGGTCTTCCGCCGACCGCGCGATCGACGTGTACGGTTCGCCCTTGTGCCGGCCCCCGAGCATGAGCACGATCGGTCGGTCGAACGCCTGCACGGCGGCGGTCGCGGCCGCCACGTTCGTCGCCTTGGAGTCGTTGATCCAGAGGACGCCGCCGAACTCGTCCACCGGCTCCAACCGATGCGGAAGACCTCGGCCTCTTCGGAGACCCTCCCCGACCGCGGCCGGCGGGCAACCGGCGAGCCGCGCCGCGAGAGCGGCCGCGAGGGCATTCGCCACGTTGTGCATGCCGAGAAGCGGGAAGTCGTCGACGGATAGCCAGTCCTCCACTTCCCCCTCGCCTAGCCGTGCGCGCATCACACCGTCGGCGCCGAGCCATGCCCCCAGCTCGACTTCATCACGCACCGAGAACTCGTACCGGGGCCCGCCGACGGATCCCGCGGCGAGATCGAGTACGGCGTCGTCGTCGGCATTGAGGATCCAGCTCGCATCCGGCGTTCCGGCGGAGAAGAGTCGCTGCTTGTCGGCGTAGTACGCCTGCAGGTCCCTGTATCGATCGAGGTGGTCGGGCGCCAGGTTCAGCATGACACCGATCTCCATCTGGAACGTTTCCAGATCGGCCAGCTGGAAGCTGCTCAGCTCGACGACCACCCAGTCGGGCTGTTTCTCCTCGATCGCCGTCCACGAGAGGGGGCGTCCGATGTTTCCGCCCGCTACGGCCGAGGTGCCGCTGGATTGGAGCACGTCGGCGGCGAGCTGGGTCGTCGTCGTCTTTCCGTTCGTTCCCGTGATGCCGATCACGCGGCTGCTGAGGGCGCCGTACGCCAGCTCGACCTCGGCGATCGTGCGGATACCGGCTGCCGAAATCTGTTGACGCACCTCCGAAAAGGGGCTGATGCCCGGGCTCACGACGACGAGGTCCGACGCAAGGATCTTGTCCATGTCGTGCTGGCCCGTCTCCGCGTCGATGCCTTCGGCGCGCAGTTCCTCGGCAGCGGCGTCCTGCTCGACACCCGCGAACGCGTCGCTCGCGTACACGTCGGCCCCTCGTCGCGCCGCCAGGCGCGCCGCGGCGGTACCGGACACTCCGAGTCCCAGCACGCTCACCCGGGCCCCCGGCCGGAACGGCATTTCGCGGCTCATCGGACCTTCAGCGTCGCGAGTGCGAGAAGCGCGAAGATGATGCCGAGGATGTAGAACCGGATGACCACGCGCGTCTCCGGCCATCCGAGCTGCTCGAAGTGGTGGTGCAGCGGCGCCATCCGGAATACCCGCCGACCGGTGCCCGTGCGGTTCCGGGTGATCTTGAACGTCGTCGTCTGAATCAGCACCGAGAGAGCCTCCAGTA
>CAZOEX010000088.1:0-8775 GCA_964578925.1 uncultured Gemmatimonadota bacterium
AGCCAGCGAGTGCCGAAGATCGGGATGGATGGGGACGAATAGAGCGAGGATGGTCCAGAGGTGACCGAATCGAACACGAGGGCCGCATCCGCCGACGGATGGGACCGCCTGCGGGAGATGGCAGAAGCGGCGCGAGAGGCGGCGCACGCGCCGTACTCCCGCTTCCGCGTTGGCGCCGCTCTACAGGCGGATGACGGACGAACGTACCCGGGATGCAACGTCGAGAATGCGTCCTATCCCGTGACGCTGTGCGCCGAGCGTAGCGCCCTCGGAGCGGCGGTGACCGACGGCGCCGTCCGTTTCTCGCGTCTCTTCCTGTCCTCCGACGCGGTCGATCCCGTCGCCCCCTGCGGAATGTGCCGCCAGGCGCTGGCGGAGTTCGCCCCCGAGCTCGAGATCATGAGCATCGGCACCGCGGGGGAGACTGCATCGTGGCGTCTGTCCGAACTCCTGCCGGCGGGCTTCACCCTCGAGGCCGGAGAGTCGCCCGCGTGAGCGGGCCTGCCGGGATGCAGGGCACCAGGAGCCACGCGATTCAGGCGCTTCTCGCCGTCGCGCTCGCGGCCTCCGCCTGCACAGAGGATGCCCTCGTGGGGGTCGATCCGGACAGCGCCCCGGGCCAGGGGAACGCCACGATCGAACTCGAGCTCGCGGCGAGCGACCTTCCGCTGTGGCGAGACACGACGTTCTCCGGCTACGCGCTTCCATCGACGAGCGGGCTGCGCATCGTGGCGAGCGGCCCGGAGCTCGACGCCCGCACGCTGGGCAGGATCACGACGCTGCCGGATTCCGTCTTCCTGGACGACGCGAACCGCGAGGTCGAGCGGTTCGAGAACGCCCGGATCCGTCTCGTCATCGACACGGTGGCGTCCTCGCTGCCGGAGGCCGGCGGCACGCTCGCGGCGCACGCCCTGGCCACGGCGTTCGACGAGCGCGAGGCGAACTGGTCGCAAGCCGCCGACGGGATGCCCTGGACCACCCCGGGCGGGGACCTCGCGGAGCTGCTCGGCACGCTGACGGTCGATTCCCTGAACGCCGACACGCTCTTCCTGCCCATCGACGTCGACGCGGATTCGCTCCTGTCGAGCTGGCGCGCCGACGACGGCGGGACGGGCTTCGCCGTATCGAGCGAGACGGCCGACGTCTTCCTCCGCGTTCGGCAGCTCGTACTCGCCTTCGACGTCAAACCCGTCGGCCGCGACACGCTCATCGAGACGTTGCGTGCCGCGTCGCCGGCGACCTTCATCTTCGATCCGCAGACGCCGGAGCCGACGGAAGCCCTCCGGATCGGAGGTCTTCCGGCGACGCGGGCCTATTTGAATTTCCGGCTCCCCGAATCGGTCGACGGTGCGGCGCTGAGAGGCGCGAGGATCAACCGTGCCACGCTGTTGCTGACGGCGCGGGCGCTGCCGGACGCCCCGTTCGCGGCGGAAGACACCCTGTTCGCCTCGGTGTTCGATCTCCTCTCGGATCCGTTCGAGTCCGGTCCGAAGACGCCCGTCGGGGTCACCCAGGGCAACTCCGTGGCGATCGCGGCGGAGGAGATGGAGGAGGGTAGCGAGGTGGTGCTCCCGCTGACGCGCCTCGTGCAATTGTGGGCCGCGGCCGACCCAGACTCCGTGTCCGAGTTGAACGTCGGGCTCCGCCTGCTGCCCGAAGGCGGGGACCTCCCGTTCTATGAGTTCGGCAGCGTCGACGACGCGGCGCTGGCACCCAGGCTGCGCATACTCCTCACACCGGAGACACCCTTCGATCTCCCATGAACGAGTCGACCGAAGTTCCGCCGCCCGAGTGCCGCATGACCGGTGTACCGGTGCCGCGGGGCGTGCTCCTGGCTGCGGCGGTGTGGGCACTGGCGGGGATCGTCCCGATGCCGGTTACGGCTCAGACGCCGGTTTCGGCCGTCGGCCTGGGCGTGCCCGTACCGTCGATCGACGCACGCGCGGCGGCTCTCGGCGGCACCGGCCTCGGCCTTCGAAACGGGAGCCTGTCGGCCCGGAACCCCGCCGACATAGCGCTCTTCGGGCGGCCGGCGCTCGGCATCACCTACGCCCCGGAGGGCGTGTCCGTGCAGGGAGAGGACGGCTCGGTGGATACGGGGCGCAGCCGTATGGCGGTGCTTCGCGGTGCCGTTCCCTTCGACGGTTGGGCGGTGGGCGTCGCCTTCGCGTCGGAGCTCGACCAGGATTGGCAGGTCGAGTTCAGCGACACGCTGTCCACGACCGACGGCACCTTCCCGTTCACCGAGCAGCGTGCTCAGGACGGGGGGATCAGTTCCGTCAACCTCACCGCGGCGCGGAGTCTCGGTCGCGTGGCGCTCGGGGTGGAGTACGCGATCCTCTCGGGCCGCACGCAGCAGAGATACCGCCGCGAGTTCGAACCGGCCCTCGAGGACGGCTCGGCGGTTCTCAATCCGTCGTCGGGCCGTGCCACCTGGCAGTACGGCGGCTCCAGGTTCCGAATCGGCGCCTCCGCACCGTTCGGCGATCGCTTCCGGATCGGCGCGGATTTTTCGCTCGCCGGTGATCTGACGGCCGAGCGCGATACGGTCGGCGGACCGGCGGGCACCCGGCGTTACGACATGCCGGCTGCCGTCGAGGTCGGAGCGAGCGCGCGCGTGTCGGACCGCCTGCTCGTCACGGGAGCCGGTGGCTGGACGGGCTGGGCCGGCGCCGAGGGGGGATCCGACAGCTACGTGGCCTCGAACGTGACCTGGTTCGGAGCCGGCGCCGAGCTGACCGGTACGCGACTGCTCGGAGCGAGCGTTCCGCTCCGTCTCGGAATCCGCCGAACGAGCCTGCCCTTCCACGCGCCCGGTGTGGAGCAGCCGTCGGAGACGGCCGCGACGTTCGGCCTCGGCGTTCGGGTGGCGGAGGAGAAGGCGCGCATCGACGTCGCCTTCGAACTGGGCTCCCGTGGCGATCTCGGCAGCTCGGGCGTGGAGGAGAGCTTTCGGCGTCTGTCGCTCAGCCTGGCGATCTTCCAGGACTGAGCAGGACCGAACGGCTCAGGTTCTCCCGAGCGCGTCGAGCACCTCCGACTCGAAGAGCGAGGGCCGGGTGACGGGCCAGTCGTGGCCGTGCGGAAGCCACCGGACGGAATCGCTGCCGAGACCCGTTCGCTCCACGTAGCGTCCATATTCGGCCTCGCGATACAGCCGATCGTGGCGCCCGAGCACGAGACGCACGGAAGGAGCACGCGGCCGGAACTCGTCGATCAACTCCGAGTGTGTGCAGCGCAGGGGGGGAAAGAGCTTCTCGGGCGCCGTCAGCGCCATGCCCAGATAGTTGACGAGCATCGCGAGAGCCCAGCGGACGCCACGCGGGCCTTCCATGCCTGTGTACTCGTGGAGCTGGAGTCGTACGGCACGCCAGGTCTGCCGCAGCCAGCCGAGCGGCACGGGGATGAGGGGAGACAGCCCGATCGCCGGCCGATCACCCTGCAGGGCGAGCAGTCCCCCGAGCGAATGACCGGCGCGCGGAGCCCGAGGGGCGAACCGCTCCGCCACGGCCTCGACGCAGGCGAGGTACCCGCTCCAATCCGCGGGCAGGATCGGGTTCGAGTGGAACGAGAGGTCGGGCACGACGACCGTGAAGTGTCGGGAAAGGCGCTCCAGTCCCGGTGCGTAATGGTGCGGATGGACGCCCATACCGGGCAGGAAGAGGAGCCCGGGAGGGCCGTGTCCCCACCGGTAGACGTCGAAATCCAGCCCGTGGCAGGAGAAGCGGTCGATTCGTGGCACGCGCAACGGTATCGAGGCCCGGTGTCCGCTGCAAACGGGTGGAAGGGAACGTTTCGGTGGCGAGGTGCCACCGGGCGATGGTAGGTTCGCACCGTGCGGTCGATGGGAGTTCGTTGAGACCGCGGCGTTCGATGGAGAGTCCATGACGATGCCACAGCTCACGCAGTTGAAGCGACGCGACGGATCTACCGCCACGGCGGCCGATCCGGTTCTGCCGGTGACACGCCGCGCGTTCGTCGAAACGTACGGCTGCCAGATGAATCTCGGCGATTCCGAGCTCATGACCGGCGTGCTGGCCGACCGCGGCTACGTCATGGTCGACAGGCCGGACTCGGCCGACGTCATCGTCGTGAACACCTGCGCGATCCGCGAGAATGCCGAGCAGCGCGTGCGGGGACGTCTCGGCCAGCTCCAGCAGCACCGGGAGACGAACCCGGGACTCGTACTCGCCGTCACGGGCTGCATGGCGCAGCGCCTGGGGAAAGACATCCTCGAATCGACGAGCGGGGTCGACCTGGTGGCCGGGCCCGATGCCTACCGGGAGATCGGCCGGCTCGTCGACGAGATCCGCTTCGGCGAGGTCTCGCGCGGCCAGCTCATGCTGGCGCTCGACGCGGACGAGAACTACGAGGGCCTCTCGGCCGTTCGCCACGAAGGTGTGACCGCCTGGGTCACCGTGCAGCGCGGCTGCGACCACCGCTGCACCTTCTGCATCGTGCCCTACGTGCGGGGACCGGAGAAAAACCGCGCCCCGGAGGCCGTCCTCGCCGAGGTGCGGGAAGCCGTGCGGGCCGGATACACGGAGGTCACCCTCCTGGGACAGACCGTGAACTCGTACGAGCACGGCGACACGAACTTCGCGGCGCTGCTCCGGGCCGTGGCGCGGGTCGACGGCCTTCGCCGGGTTCGGTTCACATCGCCGCATCCGAACGACGTCACGGCCGAGTTGATCGACGTGATGGCCGAAGAGCCGGCCGTATGCCGCCAGCTGCACCTGCCCGTCCAGTCGGGCTCCGACCGGGTGTTGAAGCGCATGGTGCGCCGGTATACGGCGGAGGAGTTCCTCGCGACGGTGGACCGCGTCCGCTCGCGCGTCCCGGGCATCGCTCTGAGCACCGACGTGATCGTCGGATTTCCCGGGGAGAGCGAAGAGGATTTCGAGGCCACCCTCGACCTCATGCGTCGCGTTCGTTTCGACGATGCCTTCATGTACCGTTATTCGCCGCGGGACGGAACGCCCGCGACCCGGTTTCCCGCCGACGACTTCATCGACGAAGTCGTGTCCGGGCGGCGGCTCGAGTCCCTGATCGCCCTCCATCGTGAAATCCAGCGAGAGATCGCCGAGAGCGAATTGGGCGGCGAGCACGAGGTGTTGATCGAGCGCGAGGCGCGCTCCGAGGGCGATGTGCTCGGCCGAACGGAGCGAAACAAGGTCGTGGCCTTCCCCGGCTCCCCCGACGAGATCGGCGCCTACGAGACCGTCCGGCTACTGTCGACGTCGGGGGCCACCTTCCGCGGGGAGCGCGTGGCGTGACGTCGCTCCGCGAGAGGCTGCTCATGGGAGGTCTGCTGGCGCTGGTGGCCGCCGGATTCGCCTGGCTCAACGGCGGGATCCGCGTGGACGTGAACCTCGGCCTGGTTCGACTGTCCGGGGTTCCCCTTCCGGTGCTCGTCTTCGTCGTCTTCCTCCTGGGGATGCTCACCCTTTTCGTCGCCGGGATCAAGGCGGAGCTCCGAACCCAGCGGATGCTCCGTCGGTATCGCGAATTGCTGAGCGACGAGGGACCGCCCGCCCCGGATCGGGTGACGGCGACCTCCTCGGCCGATCGTCCCGACTCCGGTGGCAGCGCCGGGCGCTCCGGCCGCGATCCCGCCACGGACGAGGCCTGACGCACGGCCCGCCGCGGCCGCGCCCCCAGAACGCTACCCGCCCCCGGCCCCCTTCTCGGGCTCTCCCTCGCCTGCGCCGTGGGCGCCCTGGCCGGCCTGCGGACTCCGGCGGCTGCGGCGCTCCTCGGTGTCGGCGCGGCGGCCGCGACGTTCGTCTACGCCCGGCGTACCGGCACCGCGAGCGACCGAACGGGTGGCCCCGGGGCTCGATCCCGGGACGCGCGGTGGCAGTCCGCCGCGGTGCTTGCGGGCGCCGCGCTTCTCGGAGCCGTCCTGGGCGCCGCCGACGGAGAGCGTCGTCGCGCCGCCTGCACGGCGTCGCTGTTGACCGGGGATAGCGTGACGGCGTCCGGCGTCGTGTCCGGCCGGGTCGGGGCCGCGGGACGCGGGCGGATCAAGCTCCGGCTGGCGAACGTGCTTCTGACCGCAGCGGACGGCCGTTGCCGGGTACCGGCGCTCCTGGCACGCGTCGCCGTAGACGCCGATTCGCCCGGACCGGGGCGGGACGTAGCAGTGGTGGGGGAGTGGAGACGATTCGAGGATGCGGGAGGAGTCGGGTGGCCGTCCGCCCCGGGCCGTCGGGGCATGCTCGTCGGTCGCCTGGATCCCCGGACGAGTGAGCCCGCAACGGTGTCGTCGGGCTCGACCGTGGGCTCCGGCTCGCCAGTCGGGCCGTGGCTCCTGGCGGTGCGCGCGCGGGCCGCCGGGAGGCTCGCCCGCCGGCTTCCGCCCGACGTATCGCCGACGGCGCTCGCGCTCCTGCTGGCCGAGCGCGACGAGATCGATCCGGAGCTGCGCCGGCGGTTCGTCGAGGCCGGGCTCGCGCATCTGCTGGCGATCTCGGGCATGCACGTCGGTATCCTCGCGGTCGGTGCCCTCTGGCTCCTCGGCTTCGTGCTCGGACCGCGGCGGCGGACGCCGATCGCCCTGCTGCTGGTCGGGACGTACGTCCTGTTCATCGGGGCACCCCCCGCGGCCCGGCGGGCGCTCGCGGTCTTCGCCGGGATGACCTGGGCCCGACTCCGCGGTTGGCCGGCGCGAACCGGAGAGCTCCTCGGCGCCGCGCTCCTCGCGTCGATCCTCGTATCGCCGGCCGGACTCCTGGACGCGGGCCTGCAACTCTCCTTTGCGGGCTTCGCGGGGGTGATCACCGGTGCACGGATCGGCACGACGTTGGGAGAGCGGCTGCGCATCCCGCTGAGCCGAGTTCTCGCGCGGTCGGGTCGGTCGCGACCGGCTGTGCGCCCGTACCAGGCGATCGGGGCGGGTGTCGGCGCCCTGATGGCCACCGCCCCGATCACGGCCCTCCACTTCGGGCAGACGACGCCCGTTTCGGTCCTGTCGCACTTCGCGGGCGGTCCGCTCGTCGGTCTCGGTCTCGGGAGCCTCGCGGCCACGCTGGCGCTACCTGAGATGCTGGCGGGCCCGGCGGCCGACGTGGCGACCGGCACCCTTCGGACGCTGCATTTCGCGGCGGAGCGCTTCTCCGAGCTCCCGGGCGGCCACCGGGCGGTTCCGGCCCCGGCGGTCTGGACGTGGATCGCCTGGCTCCTCACGATCGAGGCCGCACGCCGCGTCCACGCCCGGAGCCGACTCCGCGCGGCGCTCGGTCCCGCCGTGTTCGGCGTCGCGATCCTCGTGGCCGGTCCCGCCCTCGGAACGGCGGCGCGCGGCCCGGCCCTCCTGTGCACTCTGAGTGTCGGCCAGGGCGATGCCGCCGTGCTGCGCACCGGAGGTGGCCGGTGGCTGGTGTTCGACGGCGGGCCGGCCTGGGGCGACTGGAACGCCGGTAGCATGATCGTTCTGCCGTTCCTGCGACGGAACGGTGCCGTCCGAGTAGAGCTGGCGGTGCTCTCCCATCCCGATCTCGACCACCTGGGCGGACTGAAAGGCCTCCTGCCGGCGATCCCGGTCGAGCGCATGCTCGACAGCGGCGATCCGGTTCCGAGCGAATCCTACGCCGATTTCCTGCAGGCGGTGGACGCGACCGGCGTGCAGTGGATACCGGTAGCGGCCGGAGATCGATTCCGCCTCGACGGGGTGACCCTGACCGTGCTCGGACCCGTGCACTCCACCGAGAGGCCCGGAGGAGGGAAGGGAACCGGCGACTCCGGCGCGAACGCCACGAGCCTCTCTTTCCGACTCGCGATCGGCGGTTTCCGGTACCTCAACACGGGCGATGCGACGGCACACGAGGAGTCGGCCCTGCTGACCGCCTGGCCGAGAGATTCGCTGCGCGCCGATCTCCTCAAGATCGGACATCACGGCAGCCGGACGTCGACGAGCCGGGCGTTTCTGGACAGCGTCGCGCCCGAGATCGCCGTGATATCGGTGGGCGCGCGCAACCTCTACGGGCATCCGCATCCCGACGTTCTGGCACGGATCCGGGAGGCGGGCGTCGAGCGGCTCTGGCGCACCGATCGACATGGAAGCCTGTGCGTCGAGGTCGAGCCCGAGGGTCGCTGGCGGGTGCGCGGGGAGAGCATGTGGCGGGATCCGTGATCGCTTGACGGGCGGCGCCGCGGGATCCTACCGTCCGCGGGGCGGACCGGAGGCCGCGCCCCCCGCAGCGATCGCCGGTCCTCGAGAGCACCATCCAGTCGCCAACGAGCGGAGGACGCCGTGGACCGATACGTCGTGACCCTGAGCCGGTTCATCCTCGAGCAGGAACGGAAGCATCCCGGCGCGTCCGGAGAGCTGACCAGCATCCTGTATGACATCACGCTCGCGGCGAAGCTCATCCACCGCGAGGTGTCGAAGGCGGGCCTGGTCGACATCCTGGGGATGACGGGCCTCGAGAACGTCCACGGCGAGCAGGTGCGCAAGCTCGACGTCTACGCGCACGACGTCATGGTGAACGCCATGGATCACGGAGGACACCTCTGCGTGATGGCGTCCGAGGAGTCGGAGGACCTCATCCCGATCCCCGAGGAGTTCCCCACGGGCGACTACGTCCTCCTGTTCGATCCCCTCGACGGATCGTCGAACATCGACGCCAACATCTCGATCGGGACCATTTTCTCGATCTACCGGCGGATCTCGGAGGGGCGCGACGGCGACCTCGAGGATTGCCTGCGCCGGGGTGCCGAGCAGGTCGTGGCGGGCTACGTCATGTACGGCTCCTCGACCGTTCTGGTCTACAC
>CAZOEX010000089.1:0-8618 GCA_964578925.1 uncultured Gemmatimonadota bacterium
TCCACTCATGTCTGGCGCAGAAACCGGCGGAAGGGGTTCATCGGGACGCGGGTGAGGATGGGCGGTGTCTCAGGACCAGACGCCCAGTAGCCGGCCGACCACGACGAGCTGGCCGCCGTGATAGGCGTTGTGCTCGGCCAGCATGACGGCCTCCCGCAGCAGGTTCTGGCCGTCTCCCCAGGGAAAGGGTTCGAGCAGGTCTCGCTGCTCGTCGAGGAGGAGCCCGATCATCGTTTCGAGGCCCGCCTGGAAGCCCTCGATGGCCCGGGACCACTCCGCCTCGTCTTCCGGCGCCGCGTCGTCCGGCCAGTACTCGTCCGGCCAGGCCGGCGACTCGTAGTCGGGGTCACGCGAGAATTCGACGATGTCGTCCTGGGAGATCCGGAGGTGCTCGACCAGCGACCAGGCCGAATAGGGGAGTCCGTCCGGGACTACGCCGGCCTTGCCGTACGGAAACTCTCGCAGGATCTCCAACGTCGGGCGGGCCGCGTCGCCGCCGCGGAGGAGATCGGCCAGCCGGGTGCGGAGTGCGTCCGGAGCCAAGCGGCCTAGCTCCTCGCGCCCGACGCCGCCTCTTCAGGCGTCTCCATCGGCAGTCCGGCCTCCTTCCAGTCGGCCTTCCCGCCGAGATAATCGTACACATTGTCGTAGCCGAGATCCTCGAGCTTCTTCGCCGCCTTCTCCGAGGCGTCGCAACTGCGGCTCGCGCAATACACGACGACTTCGGACTCGGTGCTCGGAATGAGCTCCGAAGCGCGCCGGCCGATCTCCTCGACCGGGAGATTGCGAGCGCCCGGCAGGTGTCCGTTCGCAAAGGACTTCGGCGGTAGCGTCTCGAGCAGGACGAAATCGTCCCCTCGCTCGATCTTCGAATGCAACTCGTCGCGTGTGATGGTCTTCGCCATTTTCGTCATCTCCGTTTCAAAATTAAGTATTCGCTTCTTGCGGGCGACATGGCGAGCGCGGCCGGTGGATCGCCGGCCCGCGCCCCCCTTTGCGTCACGTCTCAGTCACGTCTCGGTCGAACAGCTCCGGCCGACCGCGGCCTGCGCCCCGATCGCCGCTCAGGAGCCGGTCGAACGACAGTGCGCCGCTTCCCTTCAGCAGCAGCACCAGCACGATGCCCAGGACGAGGAGGTGATACTCGAAGCCCTCGCCCGCCTGCTGGCCCGTCCAGTTCATGAAAAAGCCGTGTTGCAGATGTTGGGTCGTGATCGCTCCCACCATCACGGCTCCGATGCCCAGGGCCGTCGCGCGCGTGAAGAGCCCGGCCGCCAGGGCGATCGGTCCGAAGAACTCGATCAGGATCACGAGCAGCGCGATCACGGCCGGAAGGCCGACCGTGCCGGTGAAGTAGTCCATCGTACCGGAGAAGCCGAACCCGCCGAACCAGCCCAGCATCTTCTGGGCGCCGTGCGGGAAGATCACGAGCGCCAGCGCGAGACGCAGAATCGTGGGGCCCACGTCGTCACCGGTCGCGATGAGTGGATCGAACCAGCGGCGGTGCGCCCGGTCGTCGATCTCCGCGGTCGGATCGAGGGCGACATCGCGCTTCGCTGTATACGGGGCAGTCCGTGTCGAAGACATTCCGTCTCTCCTGTTGAAATCAATGACCTATGGATTGTTTAACAGTCAAATAATTGGCCGTGTTCCCGGGCGCGTTCCACCGCAGATTGGGAAGCGTCAGGCCGGGATTCGGGAACTCAGGGTTCCGGAGCCGTCTCGGCCTCGGTTTCGAGTCCGGCCCGGATCCGGTCCATGATCGAAATTAGGCGGCGAACCTCGGGCTCGGTCAGCATCTCCAGTACGCTCTCGTTCGTCTCGGCCACCGGTTCGTCGAGTTGCGCGAGCAAATCGAGGCCGCGGGCCGTGATCGTGCAGAGCACCTGGCGCCGATCCTCCCGGCAGCGCTCCCGGGAGACGAGCTCCTTCCTCTCGAGCCGGTCGAGCAGCCGGGTGATTCCGGGCGTCGCCTGGATCATCCGCTCCGCGATCTCCATCGTAGGTAGCGCGTCCGGGCGCGCTCCCCGGAGAATCCGCAGCACGTTGTACTGCTGGCCCGTCAGGCCGTACGGCTCGTAGAGGGCGGCGAAGCGTCGATTTACCATGTCCGCCGTCCGCATCAGCCCGATGGTCGCCTCGTGGGCGGGGGACTGAAACGGGCGAGTCTGCCGGATCTCGCGACCGAGCCGGCTCCGGTTCGCCGGCACTTCTTTGCTGACCATGCGAATAGTTTATATGACGATACTTAATATATCAAGTATTATGCGGAGACCGTCGTCAGCGCCTGCTCGAGCCGCCGAAGAGCGAGGTCGATGTGCCGGCGGTGCGTCCGGTGCGCGAGGGCGGCCATGCGGATCGTGAAGCGCTCGTCGAGCACCGTCGAGGAGAGGAAGACGCGACCGTCTCGCCGCACCGCGTCGACGATCTCGCGGTTGACGGCGTCCGCCTCGGCGGAACTCGCGTCCTGGGGCGCCGAACGAAAGGTGACGACCGAGAGATCGGGCGGCGCGCCCACCTCGAACCCGAGTTCGGCGACCCGCCGACGGAAGTAGCGGGCCAGCAGCAGTTTCTCCTCGAGCGCTGCGGTGAAGGGTCCCGTTCCAAGGAGGACGAGAGGGAGCCACATGCCGAGCGCACGAAATGGCTTCGTGAGTTCCGGGGAGAGATCGGCGGGCGACACCGCGCCGCCGGCGCTCTCGGCGTCCTGCAGGTACGGCCCGGAGCCGCCGTGCGCTTCCGCCAGGAGGGCTCCGTCCCGCACGACCAGGATCCCCGACCCCCAGGGCAGAAACAGGCTCTTGTGCGGATCGAGCACCGCCGAGTCGGCTCGCTCGATTCCGGCCATCCGCTCTCGCCCGTGGCGAGTCAGGAGGAAGAATCCGCCGTACGCGGCGTCGACGTGCAGCCAGCACCCTTCCCGCTCGGCGACGTCGGCGATCTCCTCGAGCGGATCCACGGCGCCGGCATCCGTCGTGCCCGCCGTGGCGACGATCAGCCAGGGGGCCAGCCCCCGGCGCCGATCCTCGTCGATGGCCCCGGCGAGCGCGTCCGGCCGCATCCGGTGGCCTTCGTCCGTCGGAATCTGGCGAATCTGCACCTCGGTCAATCCCGCGAGGCGCAGTGCCTTGTCGATGCAGTGATGGGCCTGGGACGTCGTGTATGCGACGGTCGAAGCCAGGTCGGAGCTCCGCAATTCGCGGGCGTCGCGCGCCGTGACGATTGCCGTGAAGTTGGCGAGGCTTCCGCCGGAAGCGATGTATCCCGCCGCCGTGGCGGGGAAGCCGACGAGGTCGGCCGTCCACCGGACGAGCTGTTGCTCCATGCGGACGGGGCCGGGCCCGGTGAAGAAGACTCCGGGGTACTTGTTGGAAAGCGCACCGAGGTAGGCGCCGAGGGCGGAATGATACAGGCCCCCGCCCGAGAGATAGGCCAGGAAACCGGGGGAAGCGGGATGCCCGCCCGGCTCCAGCACCTCACGCTCGAGCAGGCCGACGACCTCCTCCAGGGGCAAGCCGTTCTCGCCGATCGGGCTGTCCAGAAGCCCCGCGGCCGGATCCGGCGTGTCCACATAGGCGCCGAGGGGATGCCCCTCGTCGCCGTCAGCTGCCGTGATGCGGCTCAGATAGCGTTCGGCGATCCCGTGAACGGCAGCGTGGATCCGCTCGCGGGCCGCGGCGTCGGGTTCGAGCGGCCGGCTGGCGGCTTCCAGCTCGCGCAGCCGTTCCTGGATCGAGGGGCCTTCCCCGGCGGGGTCCATCCGGCGCCGGCGGTCCTAGCGGAAGTTGCCGAACTGCAGCGCGACGCCGTAGTCCCGCGAGCGGGCGAAGGCGATGATCTCTTGCAGCGTGTCGCGCGACGGGGCGGTGACGCGGAGCTGATCGCCCTGGATCTGTACCTGGACCTTCTTGAATCCCTCGTCGCGGATGTCCTTCGAGATCCGCTTCGCGGTCTCCTGGTCGATCCCCTGCTTGAGACCCAGCGTCTGCCGCGCGCGACCGAGGGAGGCCTCGTCGACCTTGCCGGCGTCGAGGTTCTTCAGGGGCACCTTCCGGGCGGCCAGCCGTTCGCGCAGGACCTTCCGGAGCGCGTCGAGCCGGTACGCGTCGTCGGCCTCGAGCTTCACGGCACCCGCATCGCGGTCGAACTCGAGGGTGCAGTCCGTGCCCTTGAAATCGTACCGCTGCGCGATCTCCTTCCGCGCCTGGTTCACCGCGTTGTCGACCTCCTGCAGGTCGACGCCCGTGCTGATATCGAAGCTGTTGGTCTTTGCCATGGCCTGAAAGCTACTCGCGCAGCGTGGTTCGGTCCATTCGGTGTCGCATTTCGCGAATCAGTGCACAATATGGATCCCCGGCGTCGCGGAGCACGGTGTCGGAGGTTCTCGCCCGGTCGAGACGTGAGTCGAGATATGGGCCGTACTCCGGTCGTGCAACACGACTTGCGCATAAAAACCGCGTCGGTTCGCCGATTGGTATGATGGCTGCGACACGTCGGGCGCCCCCCTACCTCGCGCACGATGGTGGACCGATGGCGACAACGGACGGTCGACGCTCCTTCCTGGAGAAGCGCATCCGTGCATGGTATCGGGCCACCGTGGAGGAGGATGTGTTTCTCGCCCTGCGGGTCGCGGTTACCTATCTGGTCTTCGGCGGACTCTGGATCCTCCTGTCGGATCGTTTCGTCGCGGGCCTGGTGCACGATCGCGAGATGTTGTCCCGCGTGCAGACCGCCAAGGGCTGGCTCTTCATCGTCGTCACCGCCGTGTTTCTCCACCTGATCGTTTGGTCCGCCGTCCGGGCGCGTCGAAAGCTCCGGAGAGACAAACGAGAATCGGAGCGTTTCCTCAACACGCTCGTCGAGAACCTCCCCGGCATGGTCTACAGTTGCCGGGCCGACGCCGAGTGGACGCTCATCTACGTGAGCCCGGGCGCCGAAGAGCTCACGGGGTATCCGGCCGCCGAGCTCGAGGGTCCGGGTAAGCAGACGCTCGCCTCGCTGGCTCACGAGTCCGACCGCGAGAGAGTCATGCGCGAGGCCGGCGCGGCCATCGAACGGCGGCAACCTTTCCAGGTCGAGTATCGCCTCCGGACGCGCTGCGGCGAGATCCGCTGGGTCTGGGCGCAGGGCCAGGGCGTGTTCGACGACGACGGCCGGTTGCGGCAGATCGACGGCTTCGTGACCGACGTGACCGCCCGCCGCCGCGCGGAGGACCGCATCGTGCTCCAGGTGGAACGTCTCCGGGCGCTGCGCGCCATCGACCAGGCGATCATGGGGAGTATGGACCTGCGGATCACCCTCGACCTCGTGCTGGATCAAGTCACGCGCCAGCTCGAGGTCGACGCGGCGGCCATACTGACCTTCGACGCCGACGCGCGTCGACTGGAACACGCGGCCGGACGCGGCTTCCGTACGGACTCGATCCGAAACACACGGCTTCGGCTGGGGGAGGGCGCGGCGGGCCGGGTGGCGCTACGACGGGAGACGGTGCGGGTCGCCGACATCGCGAACCCGGGGAAGTTCGACTTCTCCTGGCTCCGGCCGGAGGAAGAGTTCGTCGCCTATTTCGGTGTGCCCCTGATCTGCAAGGGCCAGCTCGTCGGCGTGCTCGAGCTGCTGCACCGTTCGAAGCTCGACCCCGACGACTCCTGGCTGGAGTTCCTCGAGACGTTGGCCGGTCAGACGGCGATCGCCATCGAAAGCGCGAACCTGTTCGAGGGCCTCCAGCGGGCCAATGCCGAGCTGCGCGCCGCTTACGAAGATGCGATCGAGGGATGGGCCCGGGCGCTCGACCTCCGCGATCACGAGACGGAGGGTCACTCGCGCCGGGTCATGGAGATGGCGGTCGCGCTGGCGGAGCGGATGGGGGTGGAAGGCGATGAGCTCGTCCACATCCGGCACGGGGCGCTGCTGCACGACATCGGCAAGCTCGGTGTCGCGGACAGTATCCTGTTGAAGGACGGTCCACTGAACGACGAGGAAACCGCGGCGATGCGCCGTCACCCGGAGTACGCGGTCGACCTGCTGGCATCGATGGCCTTTCTCGAGCCGGCTCTCGACATTCCGCACTACCATCACGAACGGTGGGACGGGACCGGGTACCCGCACGGCATGAAGGGTGAGGAGATTCCGCTGGCGGCCCGAATCTTCGCCGTCGTCGACGTCTGGGACGCGCTGCTCTCGGATCGGCCCTACCGCGCGGCATGGTCGGAAGAGAGAGTGCGGGCGCACATCAGGGAGCAGGCGGGCCGCCATTTCGATCCGGATGTCGTCGAAGCGTTTCTGGCTCTCCGGGACGAGGCGGACGGACCGGAATCAGCGGACGCTGTAGAGTATTCTCCGTCCTTCGGGAGCCTGCGGCGTAGCTGACGGCGTCCGCCACGTCGTCAAGCTGACGGCGCTCCTCATCCGGCCGCCGGCTCGCGGCAGAACCTCAGGCCGGGCGCTCCACGGTCGCGAAGACACTGTATCCGAGCCATTCCGGGAACGATCGACGCAACTCGGCGGGTCCCCGGAGCGTCAGCCGGTGACGACGAAGCGCTTCCTCGTAGCGGACGTCGCCCCGCCAGACGCGCGTCATGGCCCGCAGCGAGGTCTTCACCGACATCTTCGGCACTCCGCGCCGGATCTCGTTGAACCGCGTGCTCCCGCAGAGTATCTCGCGGATCACCAGGGGAGTCCAGCGACGCGTGAGGAGCTTCGACGCGAGTGCGACCGGGCAGAACTGACCGTACGTACTCATCGACCGAAACGTACACGATCCGGGGGCGGGACTGCCACTACAGATTCTGTACTTGAGGCTTCCGGCGACGTGCCCTTTCATTACATGCGTGTCGCCGGTGGGTGTCGACCCACCCTCGAATCGAGCTCGAGACACGTTGCCGCAGGGACGCCGTGCCGCGGCGGCGCAGAACTGACAGCTGGACCGGAGGAAGCGAGCATGAACGACCCGCTCATCGAAAACCCGGACGAGCGAGTACGGGGGGGCGTGATCACCCCCGCCGATCCCCGGTACGACGAAGCGCGTACCGTCCGAAACGCGATGCACGACCGGCGGCCCGCCGCCATCGTGCAGGCCGTGGACGAGGCGGACGTGATGGCCACCGTCCGTTTCGTCCGGGAGCGAGGATTGACGCTGGCGGTCAGAGGCGGCGGACACAGCGTTCCGGGCTATGGCGTGGTCGACGACGGGCTCGTGCTCGATCTGCGCGCGATCCGCAACGTGCGGGTGGATCCGAGGGAAAGAACCGCGCGGGTCGGTGGCGGAGCGCTGCTCGGCGAGCTGGACCACGCCACCCACGCGTTCGGGTTGGCCACGCCCGCCGGGTTCATCTCGACGACCGGCGTCGGTGGCCTCGCGCTCGGCGGCGGCGTCGCCGCGTACCTGGGGCGAAAGTACGGGATGACCTGCGACAACCTGGTCTCGGCGGACGTCGTGACTGCGGCGGGAGAGCGGGTGACGGCGAGTGCGGACGAGAACCCCGACCTCTTCTGGGCGCTCCGCGGTGGAGGCGGCAACTTCGGCGTCGTCACGTCGCTCGAATTTCGGCTCCATCCCGTCGGCCAGGTGGTCGGTGGCCCGATCCTGTTCGAACGGGAAGCCGCCGGCGACATCATGCGGTTCTATCGCGACTACATCGAGGACGCGCCCCGGGAGCTCGGCGGCTTCCTGGCCTGGCAGATCGCGCCGCCCCTGCCGTTCATCCCCGAGCAGCGCCACGGCGACGTCACCTTCGCCGTCGTGACCTCGTGGAGCGGAGATCCCGACGAGGCCGGTGACGTCCTGCAGCCCATCCGGGACGTGGGTCCCATCGTGGCTGAACACGTCGGACCGTTGCCGTATCCAGCGCTGCAGAGCGCGTTCGATGATCTCGTCCCGATGGGGATGCGGCACTACTGGAAGTCCGACTTCGCCTCGGAGCTCACCGACGAGGCGATCGCGGAACACCTGAAGCACGGCCCGAAGGTGCCGTACGTGTCTTCGACCATGCACATCTATCCGATGAACGGAGCCGTGCAGGACGTCGACGGAGACGCGACGGCGTTCGCCTTCCGCGATGCGAAGTTCGCCGTCAACATCGCGGCCATCTGGCCCGATGCCCAGGACGACGAGGCCAACATCCGGTGGGTACGCGACTACTACGACGCGATCCATCCCCACTCGGGCTACGAGGGCGGTTACACGAACTTCATGGCGGCCGACGACGAGGTGCGCGTCCAGGAGAACTACGGGCCCGCCTACGGCCGGCTGGCGCGTATCAAGGCGGAATGGGATCCGGACAACGTGTTCCGGCGGAACCAGAACATCGAGCCGGCCTGAGTCCCGGGCGGACGCCCCCCCGTCGGAAGGCCGTCCCCCGGACGGAAGGTCGTGTGGCCTCAGAGCAGCGGCGTCAGCACCCCCGTCACGATCAGCGCGCCTGCCCAGACCCGGTCGATGTTGACCCACACGCGGCCCAGCAAGCGCAGGCCGAGCTTTCGATAGACGATCACCGCAACGAGGCCGGTGACGAGCAGGTAGCCTCCCGTGTGCAGCAGGGTGGCGACGATCCCCGAGGCCAATTCTGCCGAGTGACCGGCCTGCACCGTCGTGAGGTCAGGCATGTGCCCGGCGTGCT
>CAZOEX010000090.1:0-8452 GCA_964578925.1 uncultured Gemmatimonadota bacterium
GTCGACCACGACGCTCCGCGATCGAAGATCGCTGGAGAAGCGGAACTCGCGCGTGACGGTCTCCTGTCCGGCCAAGCCGGAGGCCGCGCACAGCAGCGCGATGATCGCCAGCGTGATCCGGGCCGAGCGGCGTGGCCTCATTCGAACGGTCACGTCAGCCTCTCGAGCGCGGAGCGCGCCTTCGCCCTGACCGCCGGATCGTCGTCGGACCGCTCGAGCCGCTCGAGAAGGGACTGGCGGCCCTCGATCTCCCGGCTGACGACGAAGTCGATCAGCGCGGACCGGAGCAGGGGCGACGGCTCGTCCAGCAGGCGCGACAGAACGGTCTGCGCTTCGGCCTCGGACAGGTCGCCGATCCGGAGCGCGTCGAGCGCCGCGAGGCGCACGTTCGGGTTCGGGTCGCGCTCGAGCACGCGGAGCAACAGGTCGGTGACCGATTCGCTGTCCACCGTCTGGACGGCCACGATCTCCTGCATCCGGACGACTGCCGACGGATGCTCCACCGCCACCTGGAGCCGGCTCCGGCGCAACTCCACGAGCTCCGCCTCGATGCCGGCGAGGCGTTCGGCCATGCCCGGATCGACGGGCGCCGAGGGGGACGTGGCCCACCCGGCGAGATAGGCGAGAGCGACGACCGCGGCCGCGGCCAGGGCTCGCCAGGGAATGCCCGACGGCGCACGCGAGCGGCGGGTCCCGGCGCCGGTGCTCGACCCCGCGCCGGTGACGGATCCCGCACTCGTCGCGTGAGCGAGCAGTCGCTCCTTCTCGTCCCGGGAAAGGCGCGGTGCGGGAAGGCGCGAATACTCGGCTTCCACGGCCACCATTTCGGCAAAGCGCGCGCGGCAGGCCGGGCACATGTCGATGTGCGCGAGCAATCGGCGGCGCTCCGCGTCGGGGAGCTCGCCGTGGACCAACAGCGCGACCTCGTCCCTTCCGTCGCAGCGCGGCGTGTGTTCAGTCATCGTCCTCCTCCGCGGCGGCGTCCGCCTCGTCGGCACCGGGCGCCCAAGGCGCCAGAGCCCGGCGCAGGGTGCGCGTCACGTGGTGCATGTGGCTCAGGGCCGTACCGAGTGGAATGTGGAGGGTCTCCGCGATCTCCCGGAAGGTCATCGGCGTGTGGTGCCGCATCAGGAACACGCTGCGACGCTCCTCGGGTACGCCTTCCAGAGCTCCGAGCACGGCCTTCTCGACGTCTCCGGCGACGACCCGCTCGTGGGGATCGACACCCGGGTCGGCCCGTCGCTCCAGCATGACGGGCTCCGTGCGGACCTCGGGCGGCCGGCTCCTCGTCCAGTCGATCAGCGCGCGCCGCGCGATCGTGAACAGCCAGGCCCGGGCCCGTCCGCGCTCGCGGTAGTCCTCGTATCCTTCCCATGCCTTGATCAGCGTCTCCTGCAGCAGATCGCGACCGTCCGCCTCGTTGCCGGCGGACCTGGCCAGATAGGCATACAGCTCGTCCAGGTGCGGAGCGACCAACGCTTCGAACCCGGTGGCGTCGCGAGATCCACCCGATATCCCCATCGCCCGGGAAAACGTAGCGCGGCGTCCGATTATTGAGCTCCCCCGACTCGGGTCCAGCTGGCGACCGCTTCAATAATCGGCCGCCGACCTTCGTTCCACTCCACGAATCCGATCCCTTCGAGGGTCGCGTCGCTCACAGGAACGGAGAAGATATGCGCCATTCACGTCTTAAGCCCGGAATCCTGACCTCGCTGTTCGTCGCCGGCCTGCTCCAGTCGGCGACCGTCGGACACCCCGCCTCGAGCGCTGCCCGGGCCGAACAGAGCGGATCGGTGGGCGAGGCCTCGTCGCCTACCGGTGCCGGCTCGGCGCACCCGTTGGTCGAGCACTTCGACCGGCTCGTTCCCGCCGCGCTGGAGGCGACCGGAGTGCCGGGGGCCGCCGTCGGGCTGATCACCGGCGGGGAGCTCGCGGCCCTGCGGGCATACGGCTTCGCGGACATCGAATCGCGGCGACCGGTGACTGCCGAAACCGTGTTCAACGTCGGATCGATCTCCAAAGTCGCCGCGGCCTGGGCCGCCATGCGTCTCGTCGCCGACGGGCGCCTCGAACTCGATCGACCGGTCGGCACCTACGTGGACGATTGGCCGCCGGGCGATTCGGAGTTCGACGAAAGGAAGGTCACGCTCCGCCGGCTCCTGAGCCACACGGCCGGACTCTCGCTGGGCGCGGTGCCGGAATACGGTCCCGACGATCGGGTTCCCTCGGTGGCGGAGGCGCTCCGCGACCCGGAGGACGGAGTGCGGATGTCCTCGGATCCGGGTACGGAGTGGAGCTACTCGGGCGGCGGATATATGCTCGTCCAGCACCTGATCGAAAAAGTGACCGGGCGGTCGTTCGAATCTTACGTTCGAGAGACGGTGTTCGAACCTCTGGGCATGAAGGCCTCCGCCTTTCATTGGACGCCGGAGCTGCGCGCGGACGCCGCGACCCCGTACGACGGCGGCGAACCCGTCCCCTACTTCCGCTACGCGGGGCAGGCCGCCGCCTCGCTCAACTCCACGGCGGCGGACCTGGCGCGCTTCGCCGCCGCCGGTCTGGACGCGGAAGGGGCGGGCCTTCTCCGGGGTCGCGGCGTCTTGCCGCCGGAGGCGATCGACCTGATGCAGACGCCCGCGCCGGCTACCGAACAGCAGTGGGGCGTGCGATCGGGCTTCGGTTACCAGATCTGGGGTCTCCACGACCGCTGGGCCGTCGACGACGAGCATCCCCGGATGGCCGGCCACGCCGGACAGAACACCGGCTGGAGTGCCACGCTGTGGGTCGTACCGGAGACGGGTGACGGGCTCGTCGTGCTGACGAACGCATCCGACGGCCGGGAGTTCTGGAAGTGGGTGCTCTGCGACTGGGCCCGCCGGATCAACGGGACGACCTACCTCGGGCTGTGCACCGATCGTCCGAAGGAGCTGCCCGCACCGCCCGTCGAGCGCGGCACTCGCTACGCGGTCGTGGACAGCCTCGTGGAAGCGCGTATCGGGGCCGCGACGGGCACGCCGGACGCGCCGGGGGCCGTCGTGTTCGTGGCGCACGAGGGCCGCGTAATCCATCGCGCTTCGACCGGGCTGGCTGATCTGTCGACGGGCCGACCGCTCGGGACGGACGACGCGTTCTATCTCGCCTCCCTGGCGAAGCCCTTCACGAGCCTGGCCGTGACGATGCTGTCGGCACAGGGCGAACTCGGGCTCGACGACAGCGTGAGGGAGTACCTGCCGGAGCTTCCCCACTGGGCCGACCCCGTGACGATCACGGACCTCCTCGATCACACTTCAGGGGTGCCGGACTACTATCCGTGCATCGACTGGGCGAGTGTCGAGCGCTTCACGAACGACGACGTGATCGAGACCGTCGCGCGCATGCCGGAACCCGCGTTCGAACCGGGCACCCGGTTCGGTTACAGCAACTCCAACTACGTGCTCCTCTCGGAGCTCGTGCAGCGCGTGTCCGGCGCGTCGCTCGGCAGCTTTCTCTCCACCCGTGTACTCGAACCGCTCGGCATGGAGTCGACGGTCGTCTACGAGACGGAAGGGCAGGATCTTCCCCGGCGAGCCGTCGGATACGCGCAGCGGGAGGACGGGACCTTCCGCGTGAGCGACTATCTCTCCGTCGAGCTGACGGACGGCAGAACCGTCCCGTTCCGCTTCACCACGACCGGCGGAGGCGGAGTGTTCTCCACGGTCGACGACCTCAGCGCCTGGACGCAGGCCCTCTTCGGCGGCCGGCTTCTGCCGGAGGCGTCACTCGCCGAGGTCCTCGGCCGCCGTCGCGTGCCGCTGGACGAGTCCGACGCGCTCGGCCTCGCCGACTGTGCCTACGGCAACGGCTGGTACATCTGCGACCGATATGGGAAAAAAATCTACTGGCACGACGGCAACTGGGGCGGCTTCTCTACGATGCTTCTCCACGCTCCGGGGCACGACCTCACGGTCATCGTGCTCTCGAATCTCGCCGGAGGGTCGAGCGCTTCGCTCGGCCTGCAGATCGCCGAACGACTTCTGTCGGCGAATCGCCAGGAGCTTCCACCCTTTGTCGCCGGCGATCTGACGTTTCGGGGTGATTCGTGGCCCGTGGAGTTGACGACTGTCGAGGACAGAGGGCCCGGACGCGAGGTCCTCCTAACCCTGCCCGACCTGGTCTACGCCGACGAGCCGGTCGAGACGCGGTCTGCCGCCGGGGCCATCGTCGTCACCTTTCCCTTCGGCCTCGGCGACTACGCGCTCGAGCCGGAGGGCGACTCCGTATACGTCGCGCGCTCCACCCTCGGAGGGGACACCGCGGTGCTCCGTCTGCGCCCGGCCGAACCGCCCGCCGTGCGCCGCCCGGTCAAATTCGGGAACGAAGACGTGTCCCTCGCCGGCACGCTGTACCTTCCCGCCTCGCAGGAGCCACATCCCGCCGTGGTCGTCGTCCAGGGATCGGGCGAGATGGGTCGATCGAGCTGGGCGTACCGCTCCTGGGGCGACGCGTTCGCCCGGCGGGGGGTCGCCGCACTGGTCTACGACAAGCGCGGCGCCGGCGAATCGACCGGGGACTTTCGCTCCGACAGCGCGTTCGTGGGGCTGACGTCGGACGCGCTGGCCGCCGCGGCGTACCTGCGCGGACTGCCCGAAATCGACCCGGGTCGCGTCGGCCTGGCCGGCTGGAGCCAGGGCGGCTGGATTCAGCTGCGGGGGGCGGCCCGAGATGATTCGGTCACCTTCCTCGTCATGCTGTCGCCGGCGGCTTTTTCGCCGGCAGCACAGGAGATGCAGAGCCTGGAGGCCCGGATGCGGAACGCGGGCTTCGCCGAAACGGAGATCGCGGACGCGCTGGCCTACACGCGGCTCTACTTCTACGTGGCCGCCACCGGGCGGGGGTGGAAGCAACTCGAGGCGGAGACGGCCCGGCTCCCCGAAACGGAGTGGGCCGAGCATGTCCAGTGGCCGGAAGCGCCGGAAGAGCTCTCGTGGTGGCGCAGGCATCTCCAGGTCGAACCGGCGCTCGATATCCCCCGTATCGAGGCACCAGTGATCGCCTTCTTCGGCGGAGCGGATCGTGTGGTTCCCGCGCCCGCGAACGCCGGTCGGCTGCGCGAGCTGCTGGCCGCGCGTCCGGGCTCACGCCATCGCGTGCTTACGGCACCGGGCGCCGACCATCGACTCGAGCTCTCCGCCGGGCCCGACGAATCCGGGCAGTGGCGCTTTCCGCATGTCTCGCCGGTCGTCCTGGAGGCGCTGGAGCGGTGGCTGGAGGAGCGGGTGCTGGAGTCGCGTGACCGATAGCGACGACGGATGCGGCGTGTGCCGGACTGTCGGCGTGAAACGATTTTCGGGCGTCGCGCGTCCTGTGGGCTACAAGCAGATCGCCGACGCCCGCCGCGACAACGAGCGCTTCGCGGAATTCCGTCAGCTGGTGGTCGGGAAACACGTATCCGGCTGCGCGCAATCGTCTGACCTCTTCTTCGATCGCCTCCAGCCAGGCTGCCGACGGCTCAGACTCGCTCCGAGCCACATCGGGCACGCGGTCGTAGATCGCCGCGAGCCGGTCGAGCAGGCCGTCCAGGGCCTCCCGGTCGAGCCACCGACCCCGGACCATTACGCCCTCACGGTCGTCCAGCGCGTCGAGTGAGATCAGCGGGTCGGAGCCGAGCAACAGCAGATCGGCGCGTAGGCCGGGCGCGACGCGGCCGAACTCTCCCGTCCGGTCCGTGGCCTCGGCGGCGTACGTCGTGGCCGCGCGGAGCACGTGGAGCGGCGACATGCCCGCGTCGGCGAGCAACCGGAGCTCTTCGTGCAACCCGAACCCCGACACCATGAACGGATAGCCGCCCCCAGCGTCCGTCCCCGCGAGGAACCGGTCGGTGACGGGCAGCAGGCGCCGGAGGATCTCGCGATTCTTCTCCGGCAAACCCTTCACGATGGTCGGCACGGGCCCCGACGCCTCCTCGCGCCACCCCTCACGGACCAGCGCCGGCACGTAGCGAGCCTCCGGACCGACGAGCCAGGCCAGGGCGCTGTCGCCGCGCATGAAGGTGCGCGTGGAATACAGCGTCGGCGTGAGCCACACGGATCCGCGGGCCGTGGGCGGGATCCAGTCGCTGTCGGAGATCTCCAGCGTCCGGTCGTTGATGTAGCCCTTGAAGTGCTCGATCGTCTCCTGACCGCCCCCCACCGCATCGGCGACGGTCAGGTCGTGAGGCACGTGGCCCACGACACCGATTCCGATTCTCGCGGCCTCGTCGAGCACCGCGCGGTAGACGGCGGGCTCGAGCGCGTTGTGCACCTTGATGTAGTCGTAGCCGGCATCGGCGTGCTCGCGCACCAGTTCTCGCGCCGCCGCTTCGTCCTCGACGACCTGCGCGTACATGCCCATCGGGCGGGACGAGATGATCGGGCCGGCGACGATCATGCTCGGAGCGAGCCACTCGTCTCGCTCGCTTTTCTCCCGCCACTCGAGCAGCCAGGGGAACCCGACCATGTCGCGTACGGTTGTCACGCCCGTCGCGACGTGCAGCAGGTGCTGGCTGGCGGATGTGAGCTGGTGGACGTGCATGTCGGCGAGGCCGGGCAGCAGATAGCGACCCGTCCCGTCGATCTCGGTGGCATCCGCGCCGGCCGGGTCGCCGCGATCGGGGCCGACGGCCACGATCCGGCCGTCGGCGACGCGCACTAGCATGTCGGCCCGTACTTCGCCCGTCGCCGGGGCGACGATGTTCACGTGGCGTATGACGTGGTCGCGAGCGGGGTACGCCTCGCTCGCCGAGAGCAGCAGGTCGATGACCTCCAGCTCCTGTTCGAAGAGCGCCAGCGTGCGGAGGGCCTCCTGATCGGTCCGCCCCTCCGCCGAAGCGCCGCAGCCGGCCTGTACCGCCAATACCACGAACCCGGCGAATCCGAGGCCGAGCAGGCTAGCGGCGCGCTGTAAACGCATGGTCATCCGGACATCTTTTCCTTTGGTTCGGTGGGGACCGAGTACACCGCCCCGTCCATGTCGAGCCGTCCCGCGATCTCCAGCACCGCGTCGATCAACAGGTCGGCGTCGCGCGGCGTCGACCGGTAGTTGCAGACGCAGCCTCGCAGACCCGGCCGGCCGTCCACCGTCACCGGACCGACGAACGCCCGGCCGTCGCGCGCCACTTCCTCGACGAGGCGACGCTGGAAGCCGCTGCTGTCCGGATGGTCGCAGAGATAGCGGAAGCAGAAGACGTTGAGGTCCGTGGGCGCCAGCACCTCCAGTCGTGGTTCCGACCGGATTCTCCGCCGGATCCGTTCGACCACGGCCAGATCGTTCCGCCACAGCTCCCGGAGCCCTTCCAGGCCTTCGGCGCGCAACACCGACCACACCTTGAGGGCTCGAAACGACCGCGTCAGCTGGAAGCCGCGATCGGCGAAGCGCACCCGACCCGAAACGTAGGAAGCGTCCGAGAAGTCGAGATAGCCGGCGGGGGACGCGAAGGCCGCCTCCAGTCGGGACGGATCGCGCAACAGCACGGCTCCAGCCTCGAACGGAACGTAGAGCCACTTGTGCGGGTCGGCGGTCACGCTGTCGGCCCGTTCGATCCCGGCCAGCAGATGGGCGGTCTCGGGCAGCGCGGCGGCGACGGCGCCGAGCGCACCGTCGACGTGAAACCAGGCGTCATGGGTCGCCGCGACCTCGGCGATATCTTCCAGGGGATCTACGGCGCCCGTCGATACCGTGCCCGCCGTCGCCACGATGGCGAGGGGCACGCGCCCGCAGCGCCGATCCGCGGCCAACGCGTCGCGGAGCGCGTTCGCGTCCATCCGGCGCCTCTCGTCCGTCGGGACCGACCGCAGCGCCGAGCGTCCGAGGCCCAGCAATTCGAGGGCGCGCGGCACGCTCACGTGCACCTCCTCGGATGCATAAACGACGGCCGGACGGCTGGACGATACACCCTCGCTTCGCACGTCGGGAAACTTCCACGAGCGGGCGGCGGCGAGAGCATACAGGTTGGCCGTCGTGCCGCCCGTCGTGAGGATGCCGCCGCTGCCACCGGGCAGGCCGACAAGCTGGCGCAGCCAGTCGATCACCAGCAGCTCCAGGTTCGTCGCGACCTGGCACGGGCCCCAGCAGTTGTTGTTCAGCGTGGCCGCGATGAGCTCGGAGGCGATGCCGGCCGGGTGGGCCGATGAGTGCATGAAGCCCCACCAGCGGGGATGACCCACCCCCATCGGATGGGCGACGATCTCCGCGCGCAGCTCGTCGCACCACTCGTCGGCGCTGGCGGGCCGAAGCGGAATCGGCCGGTTCGCCAGCGCCTCGAGGGAGGCATCCGGCGCACGGCCATAGGCCGGCCGCTCGGGAAGGGCGTGCCAGTGCTCCAGGCACAGGACGACGGCCCGATCGACGAACTCCTTGATCTCCCGCTCGTGCCCGTCGATGTGCACTCTCCTTCGTTTCGATGTTGGGAACGTGCTCTCCGACGAATAGACTGCAC
>CAZOEX010000091.1:0-8429 GCA_964578925.1 uncultured Gemmatimonadota bacterium
GCCCGCACAGGGGAGGAAGCGCGCTCACGATCGGCTCCGGAGCCACCGGATCGGATCCACCTCTCGCGATTGATTGCCTGCCGGTTCGAAGATCCGGAGCTCCATGTGGGTGCCCTCCGGGCTGTTTTCGTCACCGCCGACACCGCCGAGCACCTGTCCGGCCTCGATCCGGTCGCCGCGTCGGACGCGCAGGTCCTGCAGGTACAGGTACACGGACCAGTATCCGCCACCGTGGCTCACCACGACGGTCTGGCCGAGCAGATCCCGCGAGCCGGCCCACTCCACCTGCCCGGCCTCCACGGCGCGGACGAGCGTCCCGCGCGGAGCGCCGATCCCCAGGCCCTGCCGTGTGCCGCTCCCCGCATTCGCCTCGCCGTACCGATAGGCGATCGTCCCCTCGACGGGCCAATCGAGCTGCCCGAGGTCGGAGGTGCGAAGCGTCGACTCCGTCTCGGTTCCCGCGATCCGTTCTGCCTCGCGTCGCGCCCGTTCGAGGTTCGTCAACAGGGTGCCGAGTCGCTCTTCCTCGGCCTGGAGCTCGTCGAGACGTGACGTCGTTCGCTCGACCCGCCCGCGAACGTTCGCCAGCCGCCGCTGCCGCTGCCGCTCGAGCCGTTCCAGGTCGGCCACCTCGGTCCGCTTCTCCGCCCGGAGCGTCTCCAGCCGCGCGTACTCTTCGGCCAGAAGCCGCCGTTGCTCGGAAAGACGCTCCTCCAGCGTGCGCACCTCGTCGACGAGCATGCGGTCGTATCGCGCCACGAGATGCAAGTACTTGTATCGGCTCACGAGGTCGCCGAACGAGCGGGCCTCGAGCAATACGCGGAAGACGTGGAAGCGGCCTCGCTGATAGATGCTGCGCAGACGTTGTTGGAGCTCCGCCTGGCGCATGGCGAGCTCGTCGCGTGTCGACAGCATCTCGCGGGTCGCTTCCTCGACGCTCGCGGCGTATGCGTCGATCTGGACGTCGAACTCCGCGAGCGCGCTGCTCGAGGAGCCGATCTGCGCCTCGATGTTACGGAGCTCGTCGCCGACGGTGCGAATCGTACCGTGCAGCTGGCTCTGCTCCCGCGCGAGCTCCTGCTGCTCACGGCGGATCTCCTCCAGCCGGTCCTGGCTGCGCTGGATCTCCGACTCGATGTCCTCCTGGGCCGCGAGGGGAGATGCCGCCGCCACGATCGCGGTCGTGGCCAACAGCCAGCCCGCGGCGGGCCCTCGGCTCCGGCACCGCGATCCGTCAGTAGACATCGATCTGGCGCAGCTCTCGCCGGACGGCCCGCGCCGCCGCGGCCATCCCGAGGAGTCCGGCGAAGAGGAGCCCTGCGGCCAACCACCATTCCGGAATCCACTCCAGCGGCAGAAGCGTCCGGTCGACCACCCGATACGCCCCGTAGGTCAGGAGTCCCGCGGCGCCGCCGCCCAGGAGTCCCGTGAGCAGCCCTTCGACGAGGAACGGCCGCCGAATGTAGGATTCGGTGGCGCCGACCGTCTTCATGATCGTGATCTCGCGGCGACGGGCCAGGATGGCCATGCGGACGGCGATCCCGATGAGGAGGACGGCTCCCGCCGCGAAGCCTCCTCCGAGCAGCAGCGCGCCTCCTCCGACGATCCGTCGCAGGCGGTAGAGTCGATCGACCCACTCACGGCCATAGCGGACCTCTTCCACGAAGTCGTAGCCCTCGACGCGCTCGGAGACCCGCTCGGCCGCCGCGGGTGTCCGAGCGCCCTCGGCCAACTGCACGACGAGCGAGGCGGGAAGGGGGTTCACCTCGAGGTCCGAGAAGACGTCGGAGAACTCCGTCAGCTCCTGCGACGCCCGATACAGCGCTTCGACCTTGCTCACGTACGTCACGCCCGCCACTTCCGGGTAGGCCTCGATCTCCGCCGTCGCCAGGCCGACGAGCTCCTCGTCCGCGCCGTCGCTCAGATAGGCTACGACCTCGACCCGCGACTCCACCCCCGAAAGCGCCCGATCCACGTTGTAGCCGGCGACCGCGAAGATGCCGACGATGAACAGGCTCACCCCGATCGCCCCGATCGACAGCCCGCCCAAGAGAGGCGCCCGGCCGAAGCCGGCCAGGGCCTCGCGAACGCTCCTCATGACGCCTCCGCGGCGGCGGAATCGAAGACGACGCGACCGCGCTCGAGCTCGATCACCCGGATGTCCGGGTAGCGGCGAATGAGCTCGGCGTCGTGGGTGGCCATCAGGACCGTCGTTCCCGACGCGTTGATCCGTCGAAAGAGCTCGAAGACGCCGTTCGCGGCGCGTTCGTCCAGGTTCCCCGTCGGCTCGTCGGCCAGCAGCACCAACGGTTCCGTCGAAAGCGCGCGCGCGATCGCGACGCGCTGTTGTTCGCCACCGGACAGCTCGCGCGGAAGGCTGCGTGCGCGCGCCGCGAGGCCGACCTGTGCCAGCAACTTCTGGACGCGGGGGCCGATCTTCTTGCGGGGCGTCCCCGTACATTCCAGCGCGAAACCGACGTTTTCGGCGGCGGTGAGCTCCTCGAGCAGCCGGAAGTCCTGGAAGACGAAGCCGACCCGCCGTCGCAGGTCCGGCAGATCGCGGCGGCGGATCCGGGAGGAGCTGAAGCGCGAGACACGCACTTCGCCCTTCGTCGGCTTCGTCTGCATGTGCACGAGGCGGAGGACCGTCGTCTTGCCGGCTCCCGAGGCTCCCGTCAGGAAGGCCAGCTCGCCCTTTCGGATGTGCAGGGAGACGTCGTCCAGGGCGCGGACCGAGCGATCGAACGCCTTCGTGACCGACTGGAGCTTGATCAACGGCTGTCGTCCCGTCGAGAGTTGGAGGCGACGTTCGCGCAAAATCGGCCGCAGGCCTCGATCGCGGCCCGCATCGAACCCGGGTCGGCGGTCCCCGTCCCCGCGATGTCGAAGGCGGTGCCGTGATCGGGGGACGTTCTGGGGAACGGGAGGCCCGCCGTCACGTTGATGCCGCGCTCCGGGGCGAGCGTCTTCAGGACCGCCAGCCCGACGTCGTGATACGGCGCGACGACGAGGTCCGCCCGCCCGTCGATGCACCGCCGGAAGACCGAGTCCGCTGGGAAGGGGCCGGCCACGTCGAGTCCGTATTTCGTTGCCAGGCGCTCGATCGCCGGTTCCATGAGCCGTTCCTCCTCGTCGCCGAACAACCCGTCCTCGGAAGCGTGCGGATTCAGCCCGGCAACCGCAAGACGGGGTTTCGGGATGCCCCACCACTCCCGCAGCGCCCGTTCGGCGATGCGGGAGCGACGCTCGAGCAGCCTGCTGGTGAGGAGGTCCGGCACCGTCCTGAGGGGAACGTGAACGGTCAGGAGCGCGATGCGAAGCGCTCCGCCGAGCGGGGTGCTCTCGGCGCCCATGATCATCGTCACGTCGGAAACCTCGCAGCGCTCCCGCAAGAACTCGGTGTGGCCGGGCCACGGATGACCCGCCGCGGCGATCGCAGCCTTCGAGATGGGCGCGGTGACGAGGCCGTCGATGGTCCCCGCGAGCGCCAGCTCGACCCCGCGTTCCACGGCGGCTATCGAGATGCGCCCCGCCTCTGCGTCGCCCCCCCCGGCCCAGCGGTCCACGCGCTCGAACTCGATGCGCGGATCGTCGGCCAGCCCCGGGGGAACGAGCTTCGCCGGCCCGATGAGGAGAAAGCGCTCGGCTTCCCCGGTCGCGGCGCCGGCGCCGGGCAGGAGATCGGAGGAGAGCGCGGCGGCCGTCACCTCCGGCCCGATGCCACGGGGATCGCCGAGCGTGATTCCGATCCGCGGGCCGCGGGCCGGCGAGCTCACAGCCTGACGTCTATGAAGACCTCGGTGCGGAGTCGCTGGACGAGGTTGGTGATGCCCTTCTGCTCTCTCAGTCGGCTCCGGAGGTCTTCGCGCACGTCCTCGAACTGCAACGGGCCGCGCGGGCTGAACTCGAGGACCTTCAGGACGACGAAGCGTCGGCCCCGCACGCTCGTCTCGAACGGACCGACGATCTCGCCCGGAACGGGTGTCTGGAGGTGCTGGGCGTAGTCACCGTAGCCGCCCTGCTGAAGCCGGTCCATCGCGACGTCCGGTAGCCGGACCGGCTCGTCCTCGAGACCGTGGTTCCGCGCCAGGACCTCCATGTCGACCCCGGCCCGGGCGCTGTCGGCCACCGCCTCCGCCAGCTCGCGGGCCCGGACCACGTCGTCGGGGCCGATCTCGGGCCGCACGAGGATATGTCGGATCCTGCGCTCACCGCCCCGCACGTTTTCGACCTTGATCACGTGGTAGCCGAATTGCGTGCGAACGGGGCCCACGGGGGTGCCGGTGCGGGCCGCCCAGGCGGCCTCGGCGAAATCGGGATCGATGCCGGAGCGCCGAACCCAGCCGAGGTCGCCGCCCTCGTCACGGTTGGCCGGGTCCTCGGAGTAGCGCCGCGCCGCGATCTCGAACTCCATTCCCTCGCGGAGCGCGGTGACGACCTCTTCGACGCGCTCGCGCGCCTCCGCTTCGGCCTCTTCGCCCGGGGTCGGACGAATCACCACCTGTTCGAAGGAGATCGTCGGCGGACGGGACTGCCCGGAGAGGTTCCGTTCGAAGTATGCGCGCACCTCTTCCTCGCTCACCGTCACCGGGGGCAGCGATCCGCTTCGCTGCTGAACGAACTGCTGAATCATGAGCTGCGCCCGAACCTGCGAGCGCAGGTACAGGCGGTACTGGACGAGGGTTCGGCCGGATTCCTCGATGGCCTCGTTGAAGGCCGTCGCCGAGGGGAACGAGTTCCGGACCTCGCGAAAGCGGCGGTCCGTTTCGGCCTCGATGACGTCTTCGGCGATCGAGACGTCCTCCTCCTGCGCACGCTGAAGCAGGACGAGCTGATCGATCATGTTGTTCAGCGTCCCCGACATGACGGAATCGAACGCCGGTGTTCCGGCCGGCGGAATCGTCCGTCCCTCGGCCTGGGCCTGGAGCAGAGATTCCAGGATCTCGGAGTAGAGCACGACGGTGTCGCCCACGACCGCGGCCACCCGGTCGACGAGCTCGACGGGCACGTTCGGTCGGGCAGGATCCTGCTGGCCGCCCGCGGGATCCTGCGCGCCCGCCAGAGAGGGAGACAGGCTCAGCACGAGTCCGGCGACGAGCACCGTCGCGGCACCGGAGAGTCGCGGCTCGTGTCGCAGGGAAGTCATGTCGTTTCGTCGTCGCTTTCGCCGGCTGTATCGGCAGGGCTGTCCGTTCCCGGATCGCGGTCGCCCCGGGGATCGTCGCCGGATTCCGGAGTCTCGTCGCTTTCTTCGTGGTCTGCGGTGTCGGCCTGGTCTCCGCCGTGTTCGGCGTCCGCGTCGTCCACCGCGTCCCCGCCGAGGCCGCGCAGGTCGCGCGCCTGCCGGGCGGCCGCCTCCGCGCCTCTCAGGTCTACACGGCTCGGATAGCGCCGATCCAGCACCGGGCGGAACTCGGTCAGCCAGGGAACGGGAGCTGCCCGTGCGAGCACCTGCCCGATGAAGCGCCGACTTTCCCGTTTCACGTCGAACGCCGGATTGGTCACGAGCATGTGGCTGACTTCGAGCCGTCGGGCGATGGCCGAGAGCTGACCGGCGATGGCCTGGCGCAGGTTCTCTCTCGCGTCGTCCGACAGGTCGACGCCGCTTTCCGCGGCGGCCCGGATGAGCACCTCGTCACCCGCCAGCTGGTAGAGGAACGAGCTGAGCTCCTCGTCGTCGGCCTCGACGAAGCGCTCCTTGAGGTCGGGGCGTGCCTGCAGCAGGAGTCGCAGCTCGCTCACCGTGAAGGCGCCCCCGTCGTACCGGACCAGCCGGAGGGACCCGGAGACGCGCCCGGCGGCGAGATCCGGCGAGCCGGCGATCATCCGCACCACGCCTTCCGCACCGTCGGCGACCGCCCGGCGCGCGTCTCGCAGCAGGGAATCCGCCGCCGAAGCCAGGCGTCGCTCGCGCCGTTCGCCCACGAGTCGTCGGCGGATCATGTCGGTGACCGATTCGAACTCCGGGGTCCGCCGACTCTCGATCCGATAGAAGACCATCTCCTCGTTCGTCCTGATGACGGGGCTGACCTCCCCGGGGCGAAGGTCGAAGACCACGCTGTCGGCGGCGGGCTCGAAGTCGTCGTGGCCCTGGTAGGCCAGCACCTGGCCGCGGGCCGCCGCCGGCTCGTCGCTGGCGGCCCGAGCCACTTCGATGAAGTCGGCGCCCTGCACAACCTGCCGCCGCAACCGCCGGGCCTCGGCGAAGATGCTGTCACGGACCACCTCGGTGGCCCCTTCCGGCACGCCGAGACGGATCCGTCGGACGTCGAGGCGCGTCAGCGGCTGCGTGGTCTCGTACCACTCCCGCAATTCCGTATCGGTCGGCTCGATGCCCGCGAGTACGACGCTGTCGCGATACTGCTGGACGAGCAGGGCCGGGACGTAGCGCGCGCCCTCGAGCAGGGGTCCGTAGTCGAGCGAGAGGGTGGTGTCGGGTACCTGGTAGAGGCGCACGAGGCTGACGTAGTCGGCCCAGAGACGGCCGATCTGGGTGGCCCAGTGTGCGGTGAGCGCCGTATCCGGGAGATTCGAATCGGCCATGATCGAGGCCAGTTCTCCCACCGGGAGGTCTTCGCCGGCGACGCTCGCCACCGGTCGGACGTGCGAGGTCAGCGCGTCCACGGTATCCGTGCACGCCGACTGCGTGAGTGCGGCTCCGAGCAGCAGAGCTGCGGCGAGCGACAGGCTGGAGCGTCGGGTCATGGCGTCCTGTTCAGATCAGCGGCCAGATGGCGTTACGCGACCGGCGCGGCCGACAGCCGTTCCAGCGCCGCGACGAGCGTCGGGAGCAGGGGCTCGACCCCGGCCCGGGAAAGCGCCAACGATAACGGATGGGTGCGTCGGACTTCAACTTCGATCTGGCGGTCGGTGAAGGCGTCCGACAGCCGTCGCAGCCGGGGCGTCGCGTGCGGCGAGAAATTGAGTCGCGCGCCGGAGTCGGAGATCCGCATCCACTCGAGGCCGAGATCGGCCGCCAGGAGCTTGAGCCGGGCGGCGGTCAGCAGCCGTCGCCCGGGATCGGGCAGCGGGCCGAACCGGTCGCGCAGCTCGTCCTCGAGATCGTCGAGCTCGTCGAGTCCCTCGAGCCGTGAAAGCCTGCGATAGAGGTTCATCTTCTGTTGTTCGCCCGCCACGTAGTCGTCGGGCAGGAAGGCGGCGCCGTCGATGGAGACCTGCACGTCGACGTCCGGCTGCTCGCCGTCGTCGCTGGCCTCGAGCCGCTCCACGGAGCGGGCGAGCAGCCGCTGATAGGTCTCGAACCCGACGGCCTGTGCGAAGCCGGTCTGCTCGGCGCCCAGCAGGTTGCCCGCCCCGCGCATCTGCAGGTCCTTGATCGCGACGTGGTACCCGGAGCCGAGCTCCGTATGGTGCTCCAGGATCCGAAGCCGCTGCACCGCCTCGGGCGTCGGGTGGGGTGGAAGCAACAGGTAGGCGTACGCCCGATGATGAGAACGGCCGACCCGGCCCCGGAGCTGATAGAGTTGCGCGAGCCCGAAGCGGTCCGCCCGGTGCACGATCATCGTATTGGCGCTCGGAACGTCCAGGCCGTTCTCGATGATCGAGGTCGAGACGAGCACGTCGAGCTCATCGTCGAGCAGCCGTCCCATCACCCGCTCGAGCTCCGATTCGGCGAGGCTGCCGTGGGCGACGGCAATCCGGGCTTCCGGGACGAGCGGGCGGATCCGGGCCACGAGGGCGTCCATCGTTTCGATCCGGTCGTGTACGAAGAAGACCGTGCCTCCACGGTCGAACTCACGCTGCATCGCATCGCGGAGAATCTGGTCGTTCCAGTGCAGCACGTGCGTGATGACCGGCATGCGGTCCCGCGGTGCGGTCTCGATGAGCGACATGTCGCGCATGCCGCCGAGGGCGAGCTGCAGCGTGCGCGGAATCGGCGTCGCCGTCAGGGTGAGGACGTCGACCGACCGCCGCAGCTCCTTCAGGCGCTCCTTGTGGCGCACGCCGAAGCGCTGCTCCTCGTCGACGATGAGCAGGCCGAGATCGCTGAAGCCGACGTCCTCGGAGAGCAGCCGGTGGGTACCGATCACGATGTCCACGACCCCGTCGGCCATTCCCTCCAGCGTATCGGCGATCTCGCCCCTGCTCCGCAGCCGGGAGAGGGACTCGATTCGGACGGGAAAGCCGGCCAGCCGTTCGCTGAACGTACGGTGATGCTGTTCGACGAGGATCGTCGTGGGGGCAAGCACGGCCACCTGTTTGCCGTCCTGGACGGCCTTGAACGCCGCCCGCATCGCAACTTCGGTCTTCCCGTAGCCCACGTCACCGCAGACGAGCCGGTCCATGATACGCGGCGATTCCATGTCGGCCTTGACGTCCTCCCAGGCGGCGCGCTGGTCCGGCGTGTCTTCGTACAGGAAGGCGGATTCCATCTCGCGCTGCCACCGGCTGTCCCCGCTGAACGCGTG
>CAZOEX010000092.1:0-8397 GCA_964578925.1 uncultured Gemmatimonadota bacterium
CAGGAGCGCCTGACGGATCAGATCGCGGACGCGATCCAGGACGCCCTCGAGCCGGACGGCGTGGGCGTGGTGATCGAGGCGACCCATCTCTGCATGATGATGCGCGGGGTCGAGAAGCAGAACAGCAAGACGATCACGAGCGCCGTGCGGGGCCGCTTCCGAAGCGATCAGCGCACGCGCGACGAATTCCTCCGGCTGGCGCTGCACCGGCAGAGCTGACGCCGGTCGCCGGCCCGCGGATTCCGCCATGCACCTGGAGCTGACCGAGATCCTCGTCTGCCCGGACTGCGGTCCGGGACACGGCCTCATCGCGTTCGTCGACCGGATGGAGGAACGGCGAATCGTGGAGGGCCGTCTCGACTGTTCGATGTGCGAGCGGCGGCACCGGATCGAAGACGGGATCGTACGGCTCGCGCCGGATTCCCGAAGCGGATCGTCGGGGGCTCGCTCGGAGGTGCGCGGAGAGCCGCCGCGGGACCCGGAGTGCGAACCCGAGCTGCCGGGCGACGCCGCCGCGGCGGCGGCGGCGCTGCTCGGTCCCCCCGACGGCTCCCAAAGGCTTCTCCTGGCCCTCGGCGGAACGCGTATTCTCGCGCCCGATCTCGCCGATCTCCGTCCGGAAGCCGCCATCGTGACCTACGGCGCTGCGCGGGCGGCCGCTTCCACGGATGTCGGCTCCGAGGCCCGGGTGTACCCTCTCGTGGTCACCGGCGACGTCGCGAGTCCCGGCCTCCCGTTCCGTTCGGGCGTCCTGGACGGTGCTCTGCTCTCCGGAGGATCGACGCCGCTCCTGGAGGAGGTCGTCCGGGCGCTCTCGGCCGGTGCTCGACTGGTCGTGCTGAGTCCGACTTCCGCCGCGACGGCGGCGCTGGCCGAGCTGGAGGGAGTGGAAGAGCTGGCGGCCGACCCCAGGGCGTGGGTCGGATCCCGCCTCTGATCTCGGGTGCGATCGCGTTGCAGCCCCCCGACGCGACGCCTACTTTTCACCGATCCGGCGGGTCACTCGACACCTCGATGCAACGAGGCGGAATCGGCATATGCGCCTACAGACGAGAGCCTTCGCGATCGCCTGCGGCCACGTTGCCGGCGTCGTCGTCTTCGGGCTGACGCTCCTCCTGCTCGCGGCCGGTCTCGCGACCGCCGACGTGGCCCCGATGACCGCGGTCCTCTTCGGCTACTCGATCAGCCTGCCCGGCGCGTTCATCGGCGCGATGTGGGCGTGGGCCTACGGATTCGTCATAGGGGCGGGCATCGCCTTCGCCTACAACCTCTCGGTGATCCCCCCGGCGCCGTCGCCGTTCGACTGGGATCTCGAGCCGGAATCCGGGGAGAGCTGATCATGTCGATCTGGGACTTCCTGGGCGGCGGCCAGAATACGACCGAGGAGCAGCCCGACTATTACTCCGAGGGACTGGAGCTCGCTTCGCAGGAACGTTTCCACGAGGCGCTGACCTCCTTTCGCCTGGCGCTCCGTGAACGACCGGCCGACGTGGCCGTGCTCGAACAGATGGGCATCGTCTATACCCGCATGGGAGTGGCCGACGAGGCCATCAAGATGTATCGCCGGGCCCTCGAAAAAGACCCGTCCAGCGCCGGCGCGCACTACGGGATCGCCTTCCTCCTGTTGAACAAGGGACATGGCGACCAGGCGGTGGAGCATCTCGAGCGATTCCTCGAAGCCGGGGACGCCCTGCCGGGGACCGACCGGCACGTGCGGCATGCGCGCGAGACGCTCGACGACCTTCGGTCGGGGAGCGAGGAGACGCGACGTCCGGCCGATGGCGACTGACGGGTCGCCCCGCCGCGAGGCCCGCGGAGATGCGGTCGACGGGCTGACCGGCGGAACGCTGGCGGACGTCTTCCTCGACGGACTGAAGGGTCACTCGGGCGTGGCGGCCTCCCGCCGTCGCGAAGACGGGGGCTGGGAGTCGTTCGATCGCGCCGAGCTGGCGACCAGGATCCGGCACATCGCGGCCGGCCTGCGCGAGATCGGTGGCGAGGTCGGCGACCGGGTGGCGATCCTGTCTCATACGCGTCTCGAATGGGCGCTGACCGACTGGGGCGCCCTGCTCGGAAGACAGGTCGTCGTCACCGTGTATCCCGTGCTTCCGCCGGACCAGGTCCTCCACATCCTGCGCGATTCCGAGGCGAGGATCGTCTTCGCCGCCGATGCCGAGCAGCTGGCCAAGCTCGTCGAAATCGAGGAGGAGATCCGGCAGGTCGAGGCCGTCGTTCTCTTCGATCCGGCCCCGGAGACGGATTCGGGAGACCTGCGCGTGCTGACGCTGGCGGAGCTGGAGGAGGCTGGAGGCGCAGCGACCGCCGAGTCGTTCGAGGCCGAAGCACGGCGCATCCGGCCCGACGACCTCGCGACCCTCGTCTACACCTCCGGCACGACCGGCACGCCCAAGGGCGTCATGCTCACGCACGAGAACCTGTACGCCAACGTGCAGCAGTGCGCCCACGTGCTGCCGATCGGTCCGGACGACGTGATGCTCTCCTGGCTCCCCCTGTCCCACGCTTTCGAGCGGACCGTCGGCCACTTCCTCGCATGGGGTTGCGACGCGCGGATCGCCTATGCGGACAGTACCGATACCGTGGCGCGCGACATGCCCGAGGTGGCTCCGACCCTGGTGATCGGCGTCCCGCGGATGTACGAGAAGTTCTACGAGGCGGTGGAGGAGGTCGCGATGAAGAGCCCGGTGAAGCGGCTCATCTTCGCGTTCGCCCGCCGCGTGGGCTCCACGTACACGGAACGCCGTTCGCGCGGGCGGCGGCTCGGCCCGCTGGCGATGGTGGGCCACTGGATCGCCGACCGGCTCGTCTTCTCGAAGATGCGATCCCGGACCGGCGGTCGCGTCCGCTATTTCATCAGCGGCGCCGCCCCGCTGTCGCCGGAGATCAACCGCTTCTTCTACGCCGCCGGCATGACGGTCCTGGAGGGCTATGGGCTGACCGAGACCTCGCCCGTGACCAACGTCAACCTCCCGGACGACATCCGTTTCGGCACCGTGGGTCCGCCCCTGGCCGGAACGGAGGTGCGGATCGCCGACGACGACGAGATCCTCTTCCGCGGGCCCCAGGTGATGAAGGGCTACTACCGGAACCAGGAGGCGACACGCGCCGCGCTGGAGCCGGACGGCTGGGTGCACACGGGCGACCTGGGAGAACTGGATGCCGACGGCTATCTGACGATCACGGGACGCAAGAAGAACCTGATCATCACCTCGGCGGGCAAGAACGTGGCGCCCAAGAAGCTGGAAGAGCGGATGGCCCGGTCTCCGTACGTCGAGAACGTCGTCCTGGTCGGGGATCGCCGGAAGTTCACCATCGCGCTCGCCGTACCGAATCTGGCGGCCCTCGAGAAGGCCTTCCCCGGTCGCGAAGTCTCGCTGAACGACCGTTCGAAGCTCGCGCTCGAACCCGAAGTGCAGGAGCTGCTCGAGCGCGACCTATTGTCCCGGCTGAACGAATTCGCCCAGCACGAGCGACCGAAGCTGGTCATCCCGATTCCTCAGCCCTTCACCGTCGACAACGGGATGCTGACGCCCACGATGAAGGTGAAGCGCGGCGCCGTGACCGAACGGTTCGCCGAGCTGATCGAGCGACGGTACGAGAAAGCGGAGCGTGAGCACGATCGGGCGCAGGCCGCCGCCGGTGAGTGAGGTCGAGGCGGCCGTCGTCTTCGTCTCCGGTCCCGGCGCCGAGCTCGCGGCGGTCGCCGAACGGGTGGTCGAGGAACGGCTGGTCGCCTGCGCGAACCTGATCCCGGGCGTCCGTTCGGTGTATCGCTGGGAAGGCAGCGTGCACCGGGACGACGAGACGCTGGCGGTGCTGAAGACGACGCATGAGAAGCTGGATGCGCTGCGCGACCGCGTGCTCGATCTTCACCCGTACGACGTGCCCGAATTCCTCGTCCTGCCGGTCGAGATGGGGAGTGACTCGTACCTCGGTTGGATCGCCGATTGCGTCGGCGACATCGAGCCGGATCCGGAGACATGAGCAGCCACGAGGCGAAACGGAACGGCGGCGACGAGGATCGACAGGAGGCGACGCTGTTCGATCCGCCGCCGGAAGAGACGGCCGACGAAGAGTCCGCGAACGACGGCGACGTCGAGGCGGAATCGCAGCCCGGCGACGTCGAGGCGGAGTCGCGGTCCGACGATGTCGAGGCGGAATCGCCGTCCGGCGTCCGCGAACCCGACGATGCGGCCGAACCGAAGGTGAGATCGGCTGCCGAATCCGGACGCCGCCCGTCGCTGCAGGAACTGTACACCGAAGGGCGGCGCCTGTCGGACGAGGGTGATTACGAGAGAGCCGCGGACGTCTACGTGCGGCTTCTGCGCCGCGACCCCGGCCATTTCAAGGCGCGCAACAATCTCGGTTACGTCTACGACGCGCTCGGGCGTCCCGAACAGGCGCTCGAGGAGTACCGCGCGGCCCTCGAGCTGCAGCCCGACGACGTCCGGCTCCTGAACAACGTGGGCGCACTGCTGGGCGCGCTCGGTCGCTATGCCGACGCGGAGGCCGAACTGCGGAAGGCACAGCGCCTCGAGCCCGACAACCCCGACGTGCACCAGAATCTGGGCCTCGTCATGTACCGCAAGGGCCTCTATCCGGCGGCGATCTCGTCGTTTCGAAAGGCGCTCGATCTCGATCCGGAGAACGCGATGGCCTCGTACTACCTGGGCGAATCGGCCAACCGGATCGGGCAGGTCGAGACGGCGCTCGAGGCGCTGGAGCGCACGATCGAGCTGGAGCCGCGGCACGCCCGTGCCTATCGGACGCTCGGGGTACTCTACGATCGTCTCCGGCAGCCCGACCGGGCGGCGGAGCTGTATCGACGGGCGCGGGAGATGGCCGCCGAGAGCTGACGGATCCGACGCGTGCGGGGCGGCCCCGGGCGTGCGGGGCGGCCCGGGAGGTGACCGCCCGGGGAAGGACGTCAGCCGATCACGTGGCGCACCAGCACGAGCGCCGTGCCGATCACGGCGCCGAGCAGATAGCCGAGGCGCACGATCAGGTTGAGCTCCCGTCCCGAGACCTCGCGAATCAACCGCTCCACCTCGTCCAGCGGGAATTCGAGGATTTTGTCCTCGACCCGCTCGGCGACCCGCACCCGGGCGGCGACCTCCGGCACCTTGCTCGAAATCCACTCCCAGACGGGATCGCTGAGCGTCTCGGCCACGCGGTGCGCCGCGTCGTCCGAACCCTCGCCGTGGAGCGCGCCGATCGGCTGATGGAGCAGGCGGTCGACCACCCGGTCCCGCGCCTCGGCGTAGAGCTCCCGCCCCGTGTCCGAGCGGAGGCCCGCGCCGATCCACTCGCCGAGCCGGTCGGCCGGGAGGAGGCGCACGACCTCCCCCCAGCTACGATCGCCCAGGCGCAGGAGGCCGGCTTCGGCGCGATCGAGCAGGAAGGTGCGCACCCCCGTATCGCGGGCCGCACCGACCATCCATCCGGCCAGGGAGTCGAGCGCCGACTCGACGCGCTCGTCGCCGGGCCGGCCGAGCACGTCGACGACGGGACGCCGCAAGAACTCGACGATCGCCTCGTTGACGCCGCGGGCCATCGCCCCCTGCACTTCGCGCTCGCGCAGGAGATCGCCGAGGCGATCCGCCCCTTCCGCCTCCAGCGTGTCGATCACCCGATCGACCGTATCCTCCGTGATGATCAGCTTCGCCACGACCCGCTGGTGGAACCGGAGGTCCCGCATGAACCGTTCGAGGAGGTCATGAATGGCCCGCTCCACGCGAGCGCGAGCGTGCGGATCCTCGAGGGTCCGGCCCAGCCGCTCCATCGCGATCGGCAGGTAATCGGCGATCGCGCCTTCCACGGCCTCGACCACGACCGGCGGCAGGAGTTCTTCGAAGGACCGTCCCGGTTCGAGCAGCTTCTGCGCGACCCGGTCGAGGTGATCTCGCACGGTCTCCTCGAACGCCTCCGACTCGGCCAGGCTGTCCAGCCAATCCTCGGCCCGGGTGCGCAACTCGGTGAGTCGTTCCTCCGGCAGGGTGTCGGCCAGGCGCTCGTCGTCCAGCGCCGTGGCGATCCGGTCGAGGGCCCGGTCGGCCTGCTCCGCGAAGGCGTCCTCGGCGAGCGAACCGAGGAGCCGCTCGAACACCCCGTCGAGGAGCGTGTCCGCGAGGCCGCGGATCTCCTCCAGGGTCGGCGCGGAGACGAGGTCGGCCACGGCCGGCTTCTCGTCTTCGAGCAGGCCGCGCACCAGCTCGCGGAGCTGTTCGTCGAAGGCCGCCCGGAGCCGATCGTCGCGTAGCTCGGCGGCCACGTCCTCGGCCGAGAGCAAGTGTGTGCCGATCGTTCGCCCGATCGTGCGGGCCATGCGCGCCCTGTTCTTCGGCACGGCGCCCTGGAGCCATTCGACGGGCCGGCCGAAGAGGGACGGAGGCTCGTACGGATGGAAGAGCATGATGATGGCGATGCGGTTCGTGATGCCGCCCGCGAGCGCGCCGAAGAGGATCGTGAGCCCGTCACGAAGGAGGACGAGCAGGAACGCTTCGTTCACGGTCCGTCGTCTTCGATGCCGATGCCGGCGAGCGTGCGCCGATCGTCGCCGGTCGACAGGGTGGCCCGCACGGGGTAGAGACGGTAGGAGGAGCCGGTCGGGGCGATCGCCTCCCGCACCGGCGGCTGCCCCGCGATCTCCACGACGATGCCCTCGTCGGCGATCTCCAGCGACCAGCGGCCGGGCGAGCCCTCGGACGGGGAGAGCGCGAGGAGAAGGGCGTCGGTCCACTCGAGCCGCTCGCCGTCGAGCCACGTCCAGACGGTGGCGGGGGCGTCGGCCACGGCGCGGTTCCGCAGGATCACCAGCCCGTCGCCGATCGTGTCGGTGAGGACGAACACCTGGGCCGGCGCATCGGCGCGCGGACTTTCGAGCGGCCGGGCGCGGCGGCGCTGAAGCAGGAATCCAGACTCCGCTCCGGGGCCGAGGAGGAGCTCGGCCGACCGCAGTGTCTCCCGCTGGCCCGTGGAGCTGCTCCAGGAGCTGATCTCGTCCAGCGCCTCCACCCGCAACGACGTCTCGTTCACCGGCAGGCGGACCGCTTCGATCTGCGCCCCGGTTCCCACTCGCAGACGGAAGTCCGATATGGGGAGAACGCGCCATGCCGCCCGCGGAACGGGGATCGTGTCTTCGACCTGGAGGATCTCCGCCCATTCCGACCGGCCCGCCACCCATCCTCCGTACGAGAGAGCGAGCTCGTTACCCTCCGCCAGGTTCTCGAACCGGAGGTGGACGAGAGAGGGCGTGGCTTCGAAGCCGACGAAGGTGAGGCTCGTGAGATACGCTGCGCGCGGATGCGGACTCCCGACGGTGTCGCCATCGGCCCCGGCGGTGCCGTCCGTCGCGCGGTCCTGTGCGGGCCCGCAGGCAGCGAGAAGGGCGACGACGAGGAGGATCGGGCGCTGTTCGTTCACGGGCCCAAGGTATGCGGGACGCTCGGACCTGTCACCGATCCGGGCGGATCCATACCTTCCGGCGTCAACCGCAAATTCAGCGAGGATCTCTTCGCCATGCGCCTCCATACGCAGATCACGATCGCGTTGATTCTCGGCCTCGCGGTCGGGTTGTTGGCCAACCTGGCCGGTATCGGGTGGCTCACCGAGCTGCTGGTAGCGATCGAGCCGATCGGCAATGCCTGGATTCGCCTCATCACGATGGTCGTCGTCCCGCTCGTCGTCGCCAGCCTGGTCGTCGGGACAGCCAGCCTGGGCGACATCACGAAGCTCGGCCGCATCGGGGGGAAGACCGTCGGCTACTACATGGCGACCACCGCGGTGGCCGTGACGATCGGCCTGGTCATCTCGAACGTCGTCCAGCCCGGCGGCCACATGAGCGCCGAGGCGCTCGAGTCCCTTCGAGCGACGTACGCGGAACAGAGCCAGGCGAGCGTCGCGCTGAGCGAGGAAGCGCCGAGCTTCGTAGAGATCCTGCTCGAGATGATCCCGCGGAATCCGGTCGAGGCGCTGGCCAACGGCGACATGTTGCCGATCATCTTCTTCTCGATCTTCTTCGGCGCCTCGGTCTCGGTCCTGGCCTCGAAACACCGGGAGCCGCTGATCTCCTTCTTCGACGCGGTCAACGAATCGGCCATGGTGATGATCCGCTGGATCATGAAGCTCGCCCCCATCGCCGTCTTCGTGCTGATCGCCGCCGTGATCGCCCGCTTCGGCCTCGACGTGGTGGCGAGCCTCGCCACCTACAGCGTGACGGTGGCGGCCGGGCTGCTCCTGCACGTGATCTTCACCTACGGGCTCGTGCTCCGCACGCTGACGGACTTCCGCCTGGTCGACTTCTTCAAACGGATCCGCGAACCGCAGCTCATCGCCTTCTCCACGTCCAGCTCGAACGCGACCCTGCCGGTGACGATGGAG
>CAZOEX010000093.1:0-8369 GCA_964578925.1 uncultured Gemmatimonadota bacterium
GAAGTCCTCGACGGGCTCGCGCTCGAGCTTGTCCCGGACCCGCTCGTACACGACATCCGCCAGTTCCGGGTCGGCCCACCCGACGACTTCGGCCAGGGTCTCGGCGTCGGGGGCGTACTCGTCCATGAACCGACGGGCGATTTCACCGAGGCGCGAGGCCGTGCCGGCGCCGAACAGGTGGGCACCGCCGTACACCGTGTGCACGGGCTGCCGATCGGTGGACTCGTCGGAGTGGCGCTCCGCGAATCGGCGGTTGCCGGCTTCGAGGGTTTCGGGACCGTGCGGCATCAGCGGGCCTCCGTCTCGTCGGAGGATCGGTCGTCGGGTCCGTTTCCATCGGTCGCGCCGCCGCCCGGCCCGTAGAAGAGCAGCCGCGCGGCGACCTGTTCGCGGTAGTCGGCGGTCGAGCGGATGTCGTCGATCGGACTCACGTCGTCGCGAAGCGCGGGGAGCAGGTCGGAGGGCCCGTCGAGCGGATCGCCCGCGTCGAGGAGCCGCTCGACGGCGCGGCAGCGACGGACCGTCGGGGCGAGGCTCGCGGCCACGACCCGCCATCCGTCCTCCGCCTCGAGGGTGGCGAGCCCCACTTTCGCGATCGCCTGGGCACGGCGCGATCCCACCTTGTCGAAGCGCTCCCGCCGCCGGGGCGCGAGCGGCACGCGAATCTGCCGGATCAGCTGGCGGGCGTCGCGACGCATTTCCTTGTAGCCCAGATAGAAGTCCGCCAACGGAATCTCCTCGCGTCCCTCGCTCGACTCCAGGACGACCGTCGCGTCGTACGCCATCAGGACCGGGACGCCGTCGGCGGCCGGCGAGGCGTTGACGATGTTCCCGGCCCATGTGCCGCGGGACTGAATCTGGACGGCCCCGACGAGCCGCCCGGCCTCGACGAGCAGGGGAAGCTCGTCGGTCGTGCGCGGATCGCGGATGAGGTCCCAGTAGGTCGTAGTGGCGCCGATCAGCAGCGCCTCGTCCGTCCAGTGATGTCCCCTGAACTCTTCGACGCGACCGAGATCCAGATAGGTCCGGTCCCGGGCTTCGTGGCGGTCGGGCCAGTGGACGAGCAGATCGGTGCCGCCGGCCAGCGGGACCAGCTCCGGGTCGTCCGCCAGCATCGTGAACGCGTCGGCCGGGGAGGTGGGGAAGCGCGCCTTCACCCGCGCGGCGTCCCGGTCTCGGGGCCGGCGGACGCGCTGGATGCCGCGTCCAGCGCGCTGCGAACGCTGTCGACGATGCCGTCATATCCCGTGCAGCGGCACAGGTTTCCGGCCATCAGCTCGCGAATGCGGTGCGTTTCCAGCAACTCGGGGTGTTCGACGAGCCACGAGGCGGTCATCACGACGCCCGGCGTACAGGCGCCGCACTGCGTGGCGCCTCCCGCGAGGAACGGGTCGAGCCTGGTTTCGTCCAACGCCTCGACGCTCTCGACACGTCTCCCGTCGACCTGGAAGGTGAGGATGAGGCAGGAGTTGGCCGGCACGCCGTCCAGGAAGACCGTGCAGGCGCCGCATTCTCCCTCGGCGCAGCCCTCCTTCGTGCCCGTCAGGCCGAGCCGGTAGCGCAGCGTCTCGAGCAGGCGCTCCGCGGCATCGACCTCGAGCTCCACCTCCTCGCCGTTCAGCTGGAAGCGGACGGAAATCGCGGGACCGGTGACGGGCAGATCGCCGCCGGGCATCCGGGCGCTCATGACGCCCGCTCCCGCCGCTGCCGCTCGTTCCACGCCTCCAGCACCCGTTCCGGCGTCAGCGGAATGCGGTCGGCCGGGATCCCGAGCGCGTGGGCGAGGGCATTGGCGACCGCCGGGGCGGGTCCGTCCATCGGCAATTCTCCGATGCCTTTCGCCCCCTGCGCACCGTGCTCGTACGGAACTTCGAGGAAGTCGACCCGGATCGGCGGGAGGTCGTCGCTGGTCGGAATGATGTAGTTCGTGAGCTGGGCGTTCTCCATCGCGCCGTCCTTCCAGCGGAAGTCCTCGAGCAGCGCCCAGCTGATCGCCTGCGCCACGCCGCCCTGGATCTGTCCGCGGGCCAGCGTCTCGTTGAGAACGCGGCCGACCTCCTGCACGGCGGTGAAATCGCTCACCCTCGTCTCGCAGGTACGGAGGTCGACTTCCACCTCGGCTACGTACGCCGCCCAGGCGTAGGCGCCGTACGCGTCGCCGCGGTACGTCTCTTCGTCCCACTCGATCCCCGGCGGCGGCTCGTAGACCGCCTCGCCGACGGGCTCGGTGGCATCGATCTCGCCGACGGGGGCGCGATCGCCCGGATCGGCGTACCAGGCCCGGATCGCGTTCGATACGGCCTCGCCGCTGGCCTCGTCATCCAGGCCCAGACGCCGGCGGAGATCGTCGCAGGCGCGTTCGACCAGGCGCCCGACGACCATGGCGGTGCGCGAGGCCACCGACGGGCCGCTGTTCGGCACGCGGTGCGTGTCGGGCGTCGCGATCACGACGAGGTCGGGATCGAGGCCCAGGCGGTCGGCGGCGAACTGGGTGAAGATCGTCGTGGTGCCCTGACCCATCTCCACGCTGGCCGCCCGGACTTCGACGCCGCCGTCGGGCGTTCCCGCCACCCGCACGACGGATTCCAGCGCCACCTCGCCGTTGCCGGTGAAGCCGGCGCCGTGATGAAAGGTCGCGAGCCCGATCCCGCGCCTGACGAGCGGGTTCGTCGCGTTGTGCCGCTCGATCTCGACGCGCCGTGCCGTCCATCCCGACAGCTCGAGCGCCCGGTCGAGCACGAGCTCGCGGTCGACACCGTCGTCGATCGTCTGGCTCGTGGCCGTCGACTGCCCGTTCTCGATCAGATTCCGCCGTCGCAGCTCGGCCGGGTCGAGGCCCACCCGCTCGGCCACGACGTCCATGTGCCGCTCGAGTCCGAAGAATGCCTGCGGCGCGCCGAACCCCCGGAAGGCGCCGAACGGCACGGAGTTCGTCAGCATCGCGCGGCCGCGAATCCGCACGTTGCCGCAGGTGTATGGGCCGCCCGCGTGGATCACCGCGCGGCTGAGCACGACCGGAGAGAGTGTCACGTAGGCGCCCCCGTCGAGCACGACCTCGATCTCCTGGGCCAGCAGGTGCCCGGACTCGTCGACGCCCGTCCGGTGGCGCACGCGCGACGGATGCCGCTTCGTGGTGACCGCCATGTCCTCCCACCGATCGTAGACGAGCTTGACGGGCCGACCCGACGCGAGCGCCAGCAGGGCGGCATGCGCCGCGATCATCGACGGATATTCTTCCTTCCCGCCGAACCCCCCGCCCGTCGCCGTCTGGATCACCCGGAGACCGGACTCGTCCACGCCCAGCAGCGGCTTCAGCGCCTTCACGACGTAGTAGGGGCACTGCATCGAGCCGCGAATCACGACGACCCCGTCCTCCACGCTCGCGAGCATCCCCTGCGTCTCGAGGTAGACGTGTTCCTGCGCCCCGGTGAAGTACTCACCCTCCACCACGAGCGGCGCTTCGGCCAGCGCTCGCTCCACGTCGCCCTTCTCGATCAGGAGTTCCTCGAGCACGTTGTCGTCGCCGTGCTGGATCTGCTCGGGTGAGGGATTCGCCGTGAAGTCCAGGACGGGGGGATCGGGATCGACGCGCACGGTGACGAGCTTGGCGGCGCGCCGGACCATCTCGCGCGACGGGTGCGCGAGCAGCGCGACGGGCTCGTGCACGTGGCGTACGACCCCGTCGGCCAGCGCCGGCTGGTCGTATTCCATGAGGAAGACAGCGTTGCGCCCGGGAATGTCGTCCGCGGTGACCACGGTGAACTCCGACCAGTCCACGCCGAACCCGAACTCGATGCCGCGGATTCTCCCCCGTGGCGCGGGGCTGCGCACCGTGGCGCCCCAGAGATGATCGCCGATCTCCAGGTCGTCGACGTAGCGCTCCCGGCCGGTGAGCTTGGCCATGCCTTCGCGCCGTTTCAAGTCGCCTCCCTCGTGCGCTTCGCGGTATCTTCTGCTACCCGTTTCGCTTCGTCCGGGTCTCCGAATGTAGGGTGATCGGCGGGGTTGCGAGAAGTCCGGCCGCTTGTCGGGTCCGCTCGGCGCCCCGATGTTCCGCGCATGAACGTCACTCGAGACACCCGCTATCTGCGCGAGGCGATCCGGCTGGCCCGCGAGAACGTGGCCGACGGAGGCGGTCCCTTCGGCGCCGTCATCGTGCGCGACGGCGAGGTGCTGGCCACCGGCACGAACCTCGTCACGCCGAGCAACGACCCGACCGCCCACGCGGAGATCGTCGCGATCCGAAACGCTTGCGAGGCGCTGGGCAGCTTCCAGCTCGAGGACTGCGAGATCTTCTGCAGCTGCGAACCCTGTCCGATGTGCCTCGGCGCCATCTACTGGGCGCGCCCCGCGAGGGTCGTATTCGCCAGCAGCGCCCACGATGCCGCCGATGCCGGCTTCGACGACAGCTTCATCTACGACGAGGTGCGCCGCCCGCGTGATCGCCGCCGGCTGCCGCTCGAACAGATGCGAATCGACGAGGCGGGCGAGGAGTTCGACGCGTGGCGCGCCGCCGACGATCGAGTGGAGTACTGATTACGGTCCGAATCCCTCGGCCTGAAGCCGCTCCGCGATGGCGCTCCCTAGAGAAAGAGGGCGAGGGCCAGAGCGAGCTCGCGCCCGTTCATCGGTCGGTTCCTTTCAGACCCCGAACTGGGTCAGATGGTGATCGAGGTGCTTGTAGGCTCCCCAACCGGTTTCCTCCGGGGTCAGCCGGCCGAAGATGGGATGGTCGATCCCGGCCCGGCCACGCGCGCGAAACGCCTCGAGAGCGTCGAGTAGACGTCGCTTCTCCGTCTCGAAGTCCCGATCGGGATCGACATCGTATTGCGGATGAGTCGCCACGTTCTTCGGGAAGGCGCCGCCGGCCAGCACCAGGCGCTTGACGAGCGGTCCGGCGAGACGGATGTACCAGGGAGTTCCCTCGAGCGGCCCGTCGTTCATCACCTTCTGTACTTCGACGCAGTGGGCGAGCATCTGGGCCACGTTCATCTCGCCCCACTCCGGGGCGGCGTCCGGCTCGAGCGCCTGGATCCGCCGAACGCACTCCTCGTGGACGTCGGGGTCGTTCAGATCGCGGCGGTCCGTCGAATCAGCCATCGTCGTCTCCTCGGGCAGCGGTCCGCGAGGCGCCGGACGACCGATCGACCGGTGACGTCAGCGCCGCGGTTTCCATGAACAGATAGCGAACACGGGGATGGGCCTCCTTGATGCTCCGTTCGAGCCGATCGACCGCGGCCGCCACGCCCGCCGCGTCGAGATCGTCCCGGAAACGGAGGTCGACGTTCACCAGCACCTCCTCCGGTCCGACGTGCATCGTGAGCATGCGGGCCACGTCCGTCACAGCCTCTTCCGCGGCGACCAATTCCCGCACGCCCGCGACCAGCGCCGGTTCGGCGGACTCCCCGATCAGCAGTCCCCGCGTTTCACGAGCGAGAATGACCGCGACGCCCATCAGGATGAGCCCGATGACGACCGACGTGACGCCGTCGAGCACCGGCATGCCGAGAAAGTGCGCGGCTGCGATTCCGATCGCCGCGACGATGATCCCCGCCATCGCGGCCGAGTCCTCCAGCAGCACGGCGAAGGCGGTCGGGTCCTTCCCGCGCCGGATCGCTCGCCAGGTACCGGTGGACCCGCGCGACTTCTCGAACTCGCGCCAGGCCACCGTCAGGGCGAACCCCTCGAACACGGCCGCCAGGCCCAGGACGATGAAGGCGACGGTCGGGTCTCCGGTCTCCGCCGGGTGCCGGATGTGCTCGATGCCTTCGTACAGGCTGACACCGCCTCCCACGCCGAAGATCAGCATCGCCACGAGGAGGGTCCAGAAGTAGACCTCCTTGCCGTAGCCGAACGGATGGGCGTCGTCGGCCGGTATGCGCGCGCGCCGCAGTCCGAGCAGCAGCAGGCCGCCGTTCCCGGTGTCGACGAGGGAGTGGATTCCCTCGGAGAGCATGGCCGAGCTTCCGGTGATGCCCGCGGCCACGAACTTGGTGACGGCGATGAGGCCGTTGCCGATGATCGCCGCGTAGATCGCCTTCTTCGCCTTGGCCACGATCCTCCGAGGTCTGGTGGTCTGATTGGCGGTTCGGGGTCCGATCGCCGCCCCGGGTCGTCGTAGAATGTGTCCATCCCGCTTCACCGCCGCACGCCCGTACCGTAGAATGCGCGCCATGATCTCCGTATCCGATCTCGCGAAGTCGTTCGGCGACCGGACGCTCTTCGCGAACGCATCGTTCCAGCTCTCGCCCGGAGAGCGCTACGGCCTGGTCGGCGCCAACGGCTCGGGCAAAACGACGCTGCTCGGGATTCTCGCCGGCGACGTGGAGTCCAGCGCGGGCACGGTCGCGATTCCGAAGCGCGTCGAGTTCGGCGTGCTGCGGCAGGATCAATTCGTCTACGAGGAGGAGCAGATCCTCCAGGTGGCGATGATGGGGAATGCCGAGCTGTGGGAGGCGATCGCGGAAAAGGACGCCCTGCTGGACGACGAGAACGGGGAATTCGACGTGGAGCGCTTCGCCCGGCTGGAGGAGACGATCCAGCGTCACGACGGGTATGCGGCCGAAGCGCGAGCGTCAGAGATTCTCGAGGGTCTCGGGCTGCCGGCCGAAATCCACCGCCGACCCATGTCCACCCTGTCCGGCGGCTTCAAGCTCCGCGTACTGCTCGCGCAGACCCTGGCGGGCTCGCCCGACGCCCTGCTGCTCGACGAGCCGACGAACCACCTGGACATCCTGTCCATCCGCTGGCTGGAGAAGTTCCTCCGCGAATTCCCCGGACCCGTGGTCGTCATCTCCCACGATCACCGCTTTCTCGACAACGTCGCCACGCACATCCTCGACGTCGACTACGAGACCGTGACCCTCTATCCGGGCAACTACTCCGCGTTCCTCGAGCAGAAGGCGGCCGAACGGGAACGGCGCGAGAAGGAAATCGCCGAGCGCGAGAAGGAGATCGCCCACCACCAGCAGTTCGTCGAGCGCTTCCGGGCGAAGGCGAGCAAGGCCCGCCAGGCGCAGAGTCGCGTGCGGATGATCGAGAAGAAGGCCGAGGGGCTCGAGGAGCTGCCTCGGAGCTCGCGGCAATACCCGAGCTTCCGCTTCGAGCCCCGGCGGCACAGCGGTAAACGCGTGCTCACCGTCGCGGGAATCCGAAAGTCCTTCGGTGAGAAGGAGGTGCTCCACGGCGTGGATCTCGAGATCGACCGGGGCGATCGCCTCGCGATCATGGGGCCGAACGGGATCGGGAAGTCGACGCTGCTGAAGATCGCGATGGGCGAACTCGAGGCGGACGCGGGTGAGGTGGAGTGGGGGTACGAGACGCATGTCGGCTACTTCGCCCAGGACCATCACGAGCAATTCGATCAGCCGGGAAGGACGGCCGAAGAGTGGATCGCCGGGTTCTGCGGCAACCCGTCGATCGGCTTCATCCGCGGCGAGCTGGGCCGCGTGCTCTTCACCGGCGACGATGCGGAGAAGCGGCTCGGCGATCTATCGGGTGGCGAGGCGGCACGACTCGTCTTCTGCCGGCTGGCGATCGAACGCCCGAACGTGCTCGTCCTCGACGAGCCGACCAACCACCTGGACCTCGAGGCGATCGAGGCCCTGGTCGAGACCCTGAGGGCCTTCGACGGTACGCTGATCTTCGTCTCGCACGATCGCTGGTTCGTCTCGCGGCTCGCCACCCGCGTGGTCGAGATCACGCCCGACGACGTCCGAGACTTCCGCGGCAGCTACGAGGAGTACGTGCATGCCTGTGGCGACGACCATCTCGACGTCGATACGGTCGTGCTGAAGGCGAGGGAGAGGGGCGGCAAGGAAGAGGCCGGGGCTTCCCGGGCCGGTGGCGACGCGAGCGGCACGGCGTCAGGCGATTCCGGCGCGCGGGTCCGCACCGACGACCGCCGGTTGCGGGCGCTCCGCGATCGGCGCGAGGCGATCACGTCCCGGATCGAGACGCTCGAGGCTCGCGTGGCGGAGATCGACGGGGCTTTCGCGGATCCGGGATTCTACGTGGATACGCCGCGCGAGGAGATCCGGGCGCTCGAACAGGAGCGCGCCCGATTGCAGGCGGAGCTGGAAGAACTGCTCGCGGAATGGGAGTCCGTCGAGACGGAGCTGGCTGACGCCGGTTGAATCGGCGTGGCTGCCGTCCGGCCGGACTCACCCCGGCTGGACGTCGTGAAACTCCAGCGCCTCGCTCTGCTCCTTCGTGCGGCCGAGCGTCCATTCCGTGTCGAAGAGGATCATCGGATGGCCGTCGACGTCCTCGACCAGCCGCCGGCCATGCTTCCGCCCCGTCTCCTCGATCTCCGCCTCCGGGCCGGTCACCCAGCGAGCGACCTGGAAGGGTAGCGGCTCGAGGCCGAT
>CAZOEX010000094.1:0-8357 GCA_964578925.1 uncultured Gemmatimonadota bacterium
CCGGGTCGTCCCGTACGCGCGAGTATACCGGACTGGCCCCAACCCACCGGGCTCTCCGCCATCCGAGTTCGGTCGCCTCGCGCAGCAGGCGGGTCGCGTCCGCGGCATCGCCCCGGACCGCGGCGATTCGGAGTTTCAGCCCTACGCCCGATCGGACGTCCGAAGGGAGAGCCGGGATCGCCTCTGCTTCGTCGAGAAGCGCTTCGGCGCGGGTAGTGTCGCCGGCGATCAACAGAGCGTGCGCGATGATGGGAACGTCGGTTCCTCCACGATCCCACACCTGCGTCTCATCCATCCTGTCGAGCGCGACTCGGGCCGCCCCGAAGTCACCGGACCAGGCATGGAGGCGGATCTCGTGCACGTCGGGCCACATGGATCCACGAGCCTGAAGTGAATCAAGCACCGTGCGCGCCGCGACGAATTCTTCGCGCAGCAGGTGAAAGGTGAACAGGAACTCCCGCGCTCGCATGCTCTCCAGTTCCACGCCCCTGGCGAACTGCCGATAGGCGAGCGAATCGAGCCCCAGCGACATATAGACGCTACCCACAGCGACGCGGAAGCCGGCGTTGAGCGGATCCAGGGCGATGACCTTCCGTCCCCACTCCAGGGCCCGTGACAGATCGCCGATGCTGGCGTTCGTGAGGGCGAGAAAGACCGCTGCCCGAAGATCACTTGGATTCTCTCGCGCCGCCGGACGCAGCATTCCGATCGCGTCTTCCGGCTTCCCGTCGATCCAGGACCGGAACGCAGTCAACCAGGCGCTGAGGGCGCTGTCCTCGGCTACCTCGATGGCCCGGTCGAGCTGCGCGTACGCGGAGTCGAAATGGCTCGCATCGCCCCCCCGGGTCATCTTCTGGTAGTATGCGTCGCCCAGCTCGAAGTGAGCCATCGCGAACGACGGATCCTGCCGTACCGCTTGCCGTAGCAGCGAGATCCGACGATCGAGCTCCTCGCGAGTTCCGCTTCCGGCATCGCTCGCACGAAGGTAGAGATCGAAGGCCCGCGGGTCGTCCGTCCATCCGCTCCGGATGCGCTCCTCGGCCCGTTCGCTGAACGTGGCGGCCAGTCGTTCCGCCACCTGGCGCGCGACATCCTCTTGCACCTGGATGACATCGGCGAGAACCGCCGGGTACGTCCGGCTCCACAGATGGCCACCGGTTCGGGCATCGATGAGCTGCACGGTCAGCTGCAGCTCGTTTCCCTGGATCTGGACGCTCCCCTCGAGGGCATGAGCCACGCCCAGTTCCTCGAGCGCGAACTCGTCCACGGTCATCCCCGACTCGATGAACTTCTCCGCCGAATTTCGCGCCGCCACGTGAAGGTCCGGTATCTTCTGGAGCGCGTTCGTCAGCGCCTCGGTCATCGCGGGCGCGAAATAGGAGTGTTCCGGGTTCGGGCTGTGATCGTCGAGCGGCAGCACGGCGACGGATCGCGTCGGGATCGAGTCGGTCACGTCGGCCGCTGCGACGGCCTCGTCCGTCGCGGAGGCCGCAGCTCCGGCCTCGCCGGGCGCCTCGTCCCCGGCTGGATCGCCGCCCACCATCGCGATCGCCGCCCCCGCGACCACCAGGATCCCGGCCACCATCAACAGCTCCGGGCCGCTCACTCGCTGCCGGCCCTTCTCGCCGTGGTACCACGCCACGACGAGAGCGACGAAGAACCCGAAGCCGAGCAGAATGATCGCTCCGCGGGTGATCACGACGGGCCAGGCGAAGTGGTCCGCCAGAATGTCGAGGATCTGGAGCACAGCGAAGGCTCCCGCCAGGTAGGCCAGCCCCCACTGGACGATCTTGCGACGCTTCAGCTCGTCCCAGGACGGCATCGACGCGCTCACCCCTCCTCCGCGAGCCGGCGCGCCACTTGTCGGCGTTGACGGGCGACGATCTCCTCGAGCTCCACAAGCAGTTCCTGAAACTCCGGGTTGGAGCGCACTCTGGCGAAGACCGGTGACGACTCGATCTCCCGCGCCCGGCGCCCCCCATCCGCGACATAGCGATCGAGGGCCCGGACGGTCGCTTCCCCGTCCCCGGTCACAGCCGCGCTCTGGAGGAGGTACCAGCTCACGACCGGATCGCCCGGAAAGGCCTCGTACGACTCACGCGTCTCCTCGATGAGACGCTTGGCCCGCGCCGAATCTCCCTTCAGGAACGCCGTGTAGGCGATGATGGGCCTCGCCCACGGATCACGGGAGAGCTCATTCTCCGGGAACTCGCGAAACAGCCGATATGCGCCGTCCACGTCGCCGGCCCACAGACGGACGCTCCCTTCGAGCAGGACGGCATCTTCGCCGTCCCGGGCGTACAGTGTGTCGACGGCCGCGGCGGCATGCTCCAGGTCTCCGCCCAGCAGACTGACGTGGACCAGCTCCAACCATGGGGCCGTGCTCTCGGGTGCGACCTCCATCCCGCGCCGGAGAACCTCCACCGCCGCACTGTCGAGACCGAGTAGAGCGTAGAACCCCGCCAGTCTCCTGTGCCGCCCGACGTTCAGGGGATCCAGGGCGAGTGTCCTTCGGTTCCACTCGATGGCTGCCGCGAGATCGCCCTCCAACCAGTACGCCGTCGTCAGATTCCCGACGAGATCGACGTCGTTGGGGAACGACCGAACCGCCTCGGTCAGGAGCGAGATCGCCTCTTCCTTCTCCTCGTCGAGCATCATCGTCCGGGTCGACTCGAAGAGAGGCTCCAGGGACGGGTGCTCGGACGTCTCGATGGCCCGATCGAAGGCCATCCATACCGAGTCTCTCCAGCGATCCTCACCCGAGGCGAAGCCCTGGAAGAAATGCGTGACGGCGAGCTCTGCCCAGGCGAGGCTGAAGTTCGGGTCGCTCCGCACGGCCTGCCGCAGCAGGGCATACCGCTCGGCGGCTTCTTCGTCGCTCGAATTCCTGATGCTCGTTGCTCGCAGATACGCCTCCTGCGCGACTGGATCATCCGTGGCGCCCGCGAGGATCCGCTCACTCTCTTCCCGGGTAAAGGTCGTCGCGAGCTCGTCGGCCACTTTCCGGGCCACGTCGACCTGCACGTCGAGCACGTCGATCAGCTCTACGTCGTACGTTTCGCTCCATACGTGGTCCTCCGTTCGCGCATCGATGAGCTGCACGGTAATGCGGGCCCGATCGTCCTGGAGCTGAACGCTTCCCTCGAGAGCGTGCGCAACGCCCAGTTTGTTCCGCGCGAATTCACCGACCGTCAATCCGGATTCCGGGAACTGCGCCGCCGAACCGCGCGCGGTCACGCGCAACGACGGCACGTCCGACAGTGCGCTCGTGATCTCCTCGGTCATCGCGCTCGCGAGGTAGGCATCTTCCGGGTCGGGGCTGTGGTCGTCGAGCGGAAGTACGGCGATCGAACGCTCGGGGATCGAATCGGCGGGTTGCGTGGGGAGGCCGAGATCTGTGGTCCCGTTCGCTACCGTACGATTCGCCGCTTCCGGCTCTTCACCGACCATCGCGATCGCCGCCCCGGCCACCGCCAGGATCCCGGCCACCATCAGCAACTCGGGACCGCTGACCCGCTGGCGGCCCTTCTCGCCATGATACCAGGCGACGACGAGGGCGACGAAGAAACCGAAGCCGAGCAGGATGATGGCGCCGCGTGTGATCACGGGCGGCCAGGCGAAGTTGGCGGCCAGGATGTCGAGGAGCTCGAGCGCGGCGAACGCCCCGGCGAGATACGCGAGGGCCCACTGCACGATCTTGCGAGCCTTCAACTCCTCCCAGGACGGGATCGACATGCTCATTCTCGTGATCCCGCTCCTGATTCCTCGTCCGCCAGCATCCGCTCCACTTCCCGCCGCTCCCGAGCGATCAACTGCTCCTGTTCGGTCAGGGCGGCCTGGAAGTCCGGGTCGTCACGCATCCGGGAGTAGATCGGATGAACGCCGATCCACCGGGCGCTCCGTCCACCCTCCTCCGTCAACCTACGCAGAGCTGCCGTCGCCGCCTCGACGTCCCCACGGACCGACGCGATCTTCATCTCCAGCTCGGATCCCGCAAAGATGTCGAGCGGCGCCCCGGGCACGTTCTCGGCCTGCCGGAGCAACTCCTCCGCGCGAGCCGTGTCTCCCGTCAACAACAGGACGTGAGCGACCATCGGCGCCTCGCTCCAACTCTTGATGGCCAGCAGCTCCTCGTCCACGTCTTCGAGGGCCGAGCGCGCCGCGTCGAACTCTCCGCGCCACAGGTGGACGCCTCCCTCTCCCACGATGGAATACGGATCGCCGGCGACTCGCAAGGAATCCACGTACGACATCGCGGCCTCGAACTCGCCGCGCAGCAGGTGTAGCTCGAAGCTCAACCACATGCCGGGACTCGGCTCGTCCGCGAGTCTTCGGCCCTCTTCTATTGCCCGCCGGGCAAGAGTATCGAGCCCCAGAGACATGAACAGCCGGCCGAGGGAGAACCGGTATGCCGGTGCGAGCGGATCCAGGGAGATGGTGCGGCGATGCCATGTGACGGCCTCCGCGAGTTGGCCGTCCAGCCAGTACGTGGCGCCCAGCGCCCAGTTGATCCATGGGTCGCTGGGGTTCGTGCGGAACGACCGCCGCAGGAGGCGTAACACCTGGTCGATATCGTCCTCGAAGTAGATGATCTGCAGCACGCGGTGTCTCGCCTCCACGGATGGATGATCCGCGGTGTTGATCGCTCGCTTCAGGTAAACCGCCAGCGAGTCGGCGAAGCGCTCGTCGCGGGTAAGCGTCTGCTTCCGGTAGAAGAATTCGGCGAGGGCGGCGCTGGCCAGAGAGAAGCCGGGGTCCCGAGCCACCGCCTCGCGCAACAGCGCGATCTCGCGATCGAGATCCTCGGGCGTCTCGGTGTCGACGGCCATCGCCTCCAGGTAGAGCTCGAGCGCCTCCGGATCCTCCGTCGAGCCGGCGCGGATCCGCTCTTCCGCGCGATCCGTGAAGGCGGCGGCGAGTTGCTCGGCCACGGCCCGGGCGACCCGGACCTGGACGTCGACCACGTCCGCGAGAGCTTCCTCGTAGGTCTCGCTCCACAGGTGTCCGCCGCTCTCCGCGTCGATGAGCTGCACCGTGACGTGCGCCCGATCGCCCTGGATCTGGACGCTTCCCTCGATCGCGTGGGCCACGCCCAGCTCGCCGACGGCGAATTCACGCACCGTCATCCCCGAGTCCGTGAACCGTTCGGCGGAATTCCGGGCCGATACATGCAGGTCCGGGACCTTCTGGAGTGCATTCGTGACCGCCTCGGTCATGGCGGGCGCGAAGTAGGCGTCCTCGGGATTCGGACTGTGGTTGTCGAGCGGAAGCACGGCGACCGAGCGCGGGGAGATCGAGTCGGCCGGAGTGGCCGGATCCGCGCCTTCGAGGGGCGCGCCGACCTCGTCCGACGCGGACGTCTCACCCGTCACGGCAGGGGCTCCCGCGGCGTCCGTACCCTCACCACCGACCATCGCGATCGCCGCCCCCGCGACCGCCAGAATCCCGGCCACCATCAGCAGCTCGGGACCGCTGACCCGCTGGCGGCCCTTCTCGCCGTGGTACCACGCCAGCACGAGGGCGACGAAGAAACCGAAGCCGAGCAGGATGATGGCGCCGCGTGTGATCACGGGCGGCCAGGCGAAGTTGGCGGCCAGGATGTCGAGGAGCTCGAGCACGGCGAACGCCCCGGCCAGGTACGCGAGACCCCACTGCACGATCTTGCGAGCCTTCAACTCCTCCCAGGACGGTGTCGGGAGGCTCATCGTGACGCTCCCGCGCCCGAATCTTCCGCCAGCATCCGCTCGACCTGCCGGCGCTGGCGCTTGAGGATCTCCTCGAGCCGCGAGAGCTCCGCATCTACCGATGGGTGGTCGCGCACCCGATCGAAGACGGGATTCCGGCGGATCCCGCGCGCGTCGCGACCGCCACCGTCTATGTACTCGGCGAGTGCGCTCGCGACATCCTTCGGTTCCTCGGCCACGGCCGCGGTGGCGAGCTTCGGAAACGCATCCTCCGGCAAGAACGCTTGCGACGTGCGTTCGCGCGCCACTTCGATCGTACGGCGGGCCGCCACCGAGTCACCGAGCTGCTTCTGGACGTGCGCGAGATACGGCAGCACCCGCGGATCATTCTGCGCAGCGGAAAGCACGTCGCGCGCCCGCCCAAAATCACCGTCGTGAATCGCGAGGAGTCCCTCCATGAACGAAGCGGGCCCCGATACTCCGTCTTCGTCTGCTACATTTCGGCGGACTCGGACCGAATCGGCCAGGGGTCTCGCCATGTCGATATTTCCCATCCGCAAGGCGTGCTCGAAATGCCACGCGAACGGCAACCAGCCATACTGGGCCGACGGGTCGCGCACCGCCGCTGCCCGCTCGAAAGCCCGCACCGCCGGTTCGTCCAGGCTGAGCTTCGAGTACATGTCACCCAGCAGGGCCCATATGATGTGGTCGAGCGGATCGAGGTCCCGGGCGCGCCGCGTCCACCTGATCGCCTGGTCGAGTTCTCCGGTCGCGTAGTAGGTGCTGGCCAAGTCGCGAGAGGCTACGACGGATGCCGGATTCGCCATCGCCTCCTCGCGCATCAGCGAGACGGCTTCCTCCCGTCGGCCCTCCAGCAGGGCGACCGTCGCACGGAGATTATTCTCCAGCGGAGTTCCCACGGCGTGAGCCGCCGCCCGACGGACAGCCCGCAGCGTCGAGTCACGCCAACGCGGGGCTCCCGTCGTCCGCAACTTCCAGTCAAAGGATCCGCCGAGGTGGGCCCAGGCGATCGCGTACGTCGAGTCCCGCCGCAGGGCCTGCCGCAGGACTTCGAGCGAGAGTTCCAACTCCTCCGGGGATGTCCGATCGTACCCTCTCGCCTGCAGGTAGAGGTCGTAGGCGACCGGATCGTCCGTGGTCCCGGCCTCGATGCGCTCGAATTCCCGCTCGGAGAACTCCGCCGCGAGCTGGTCCGCCACCTGACGCGCGATGTCGATCTGCGCGTCGATGGCCTCGATCACGCCCTTCTTCTCGTAGACTTCCGTCCAGGTCTCCTCGCCCGTCCGGGCGTCGACGAGACGCACCGTGATTCGGATCCGGTCAGCTTCCCGTTGCACGCTACCCTCCAGCAAGTGCGCGACGCCCAGCTCCGCGGCGAACTCGTCCGGGGTCATCCCGAAGTCCTCAAACCGTCGCGCGCTCGCGTAGCTCTTCGCGTCGAGCGCCGGCACGGCAGCCAGCGCGGTCGAGATTTCCGCCGACATCGCGTCCGCGAAATAGGCGTACTGTCCGCCGGAGCTGTGGTTCTCGAGGGGCAGCACGGCGACCGAGCGCGGTGAGACGGAGGCCGCCGCGCCAGGGAGACCACGATCGGCCGCCGCCTCCGGGAGGCGCGCCTCCGCGGGTTCGGAGCCCGTGTCCCGTCCGAGCGCACTGAGGGCGGCACCGCCGACCACAAAGATACCGGCCAGCATGAGCAGCTCGGGGCCACTGACCCGCTGCCGGCCCTGCTCACCATGGTACCAGGCGAGGACGAGCGTCACGACGAAGCCCGCGGCCACGACGACGTGCAGTCCCTGGATCACCACGTCGGGGAGTCCCCAGACGTCTGCGAGGTGGTCCATCGCTTCCACGAACACCCAGGCCCCCGCCAGATACGCCAGGGCCCACTGGACCATCTTTCGGCGCTTCAGAGCTTCATACCATGACATTCGGACTACTCCATCCGCATTCGGCACACGGCGCCCGGGGGCGGAGGGAAACTGCCTGAATCGCCGCAGCCGAGCAACGCGCACGGCCAACCAGTCGGGCACGGCTGACCCATCGCCGCGCCGTCTCCGCCGCCGGTCCGGCGATCCGTCCCTCGCCCGTGCGCCGCGTCCAGCCGATGCCGTCCGGGGCCCCTTCATCCCACGTTGACCGCGCACGTCAGCTTCAATTCCAGCATTGCCCACAGATGCACCGGAGAGATATCGTGGAAAGGTTGGAAGGGAGCGAGCGGCCGTTGATCATCACGATCCCGGAGGCGCTCAGGGAGAAGCTCGGGCCCGACGGCGCCCGGGCGCTCGCAGAGCTGTTGAACGATACGAGCATGCAGACCCGCGGTGACGTAATCGAAATCGCTGCCACCAGGTTCGAGCGGCGTCTGGCAGAGGAGCTCGGAAAGCTGCGCTCCGAGTTCCACTCCGTGCTGCACTCCGAGATCAGCGCGTTGCGCGCCGAAATGCACTCGGGGATCGGCGGGTTGCGCGCAGAGATGCACTCGGAGATCGGTGGATTGCGCGGCGAGATGCAGTCTGAGATCAGCGGGCTGCGCGCCGAGCTTGGCGCCTTCGAGGGCCGTATCACGCGCTGGATGTTCGTCTTCTGGATCGGTCAGATCGGCGCCCTGCTCGGCATCCTGTTCGCTTTCTTCCGCACCTGACCGGATCG
>CAZOEX010000095.1:0-8225 GCA_964578925.1 uncultured Gemmatimonadota bacterium
AGAGCACGCCGAGCAGGACGACCCCCGTGTACGCCAGCTTCTGCAGGGCGTTGTGTTTCCCCTGGGGCGGATGGGCCTCGCGGATCCGCAGATAGTACTTGCCCATCTCAACGGCCGGTCGGATGTCGCGCGGTCGGAAGACCAGCTTCCTCCACTCGCCGGAGAAGGCGAGATGGCCGATGTAGGCCAGGCCGACCAACACGAGCGGCCACATGAGCATGAAGTGCCAGTTGATACCGCCGGCGAGCCAGCCGCCGAGCCGGGCCCACTCCGGAAACACCTGGCCCTGGAACGGGTTCGGCCAGTAGGGGCCGCCACGCAGGCCGAACCGCGTGTAGGCGCCGTAGATCTGCAGGCCGCTCGCCACCATACCGACCAGAAGTGGAAAGGTGGCCCAGTGCGTCGCACGGACGATCCAGTGATGCCGTTCGCGCTCGCGCTGTTCGGTCATCGATTCTCCGTTCGATTGTCGTCCGCCCGGCCCGGAAACCGGGTGAAGAACCGGGGCGCGGCTTCTCGTAGACAATGCCTGTCGGAGAAAAAGGGTTCCACCGGCAGCCGCGGAAGGGGCCGCACGGTGGAGGTCCGAGCTAGAAGGCGCCCGCCGCGTACCAGATGCCGAATAGGGCGCTCGCGACGCCGATCACGGGAATCACGGGTTCCATCCACCGTCCGATCGTCCCCGTTCCCAGTCCGTGGCCGACGAGCGCCGACACGAGCCCCATCGAGAGAGCCGTCCCCGCGGCGAATACGACGAGGGCCAGGGTGCCCACCGTCGGCGTCGAGGCGGCCGCGACGAGAAGGACGCCCGCGCCGGCCGATCCCCCGATCCCGTGCACGAGGCCGATGCCGAACGCCTCGCGCGGCGAGCGCCCCAGGGCCTCGCGCGGATGCTCGTGACCGTGTCGCTCTGCGTCGTGAGCCCGGGCGGCCCAGTGCTCGTGCATGTGCGGGTGCGCATGGCGCAGGCCGCCCTCGTCGGGATGTTCGTGCTCGTGCACGTGGAGGTATCCGCGCTTCCAGCGGAGGAGGAGCCGCACCGCGAGCGCCACGATGAGCGCGCCGATGGCGAACTCGGCTCCCCGGGCGACGACGTCCGGCAGCCACTGCCCGAAGAACACGACCGGCAGGCCGAAGAGGAACAGGGTGAGCCCGTGGCCGAAGCCCCACGCGATGCCGAGACGCCCCGCCTTGCGGCGAGCGTCCTCGCGATCGCTGAACACCAGGGTCGAGAGCGCCGTCACGTGGTCGGGGTCCGACGCGTGCCGGATGCCGAGCAGCAAGGCGGCCGCCAGACCCAGGATCACGCTGCCTCCGCCGAGCTCGGCGATCCAGGCGTCCAGCCCGTGCATCAGCCGGCGCTCGCGGTGGAGGAGGACGAACCGGAGGAGGCCGGCGAAGCGACCTCGACGAGCTCCCGCAGCACGTGATAGGCGCTGGCCTGGGCCTCCTGGATGCGGGGGATGTGCTCGGAGCGGGTGACGATCACGTGATCGGCCAGCCGCTCGGCCGCCACACGTCCGCCGTCGTAGCCGACCAGGGCCGCGGTGAGCAGCTCTCGGCGCCGGGCCTCGGCCAGCGCCTCGATGACGTTTCGGGAATTCCCGCTGGTCGAGAGCGCGAGCGCCATGTCCCCCGGCTGTCCGTAGGCGATGATCTGGCGGGAGAAGATCGCGTCCGTTCCGACGTCGTTGGCGATCGCGGTGAGGATTGCCGAATCCGCCGTGAGATCGATCGCCGGGCGGCTGGGCCAGCCGCCGGGCGGCTGGCGAAAGTCCGCCACGACGTCCATCGCGTCGGTGGCCGATCCGCCGTTGCCGAAGGCGAGCATCGTTGCGCCGGCCTCGTAGCGACGACGCATCTCCTCGGCCGCCGCGACGAGCGCCCCGGTCCCCTCGGTCAGGGTCTGCCCGCGCAGCTCGCCGATCTCCTCGCCCTTCATCCGAACGGATTCCTCCACGTCCTCGAGCACCGCCTCGAGGTCCGTCTCCTCTTCGCCGAGGAACGGGTAGAGAAAGCGAGAGTCGCCGGGATCGTGGACCTCGCGCGCCTGCCGGCCTTCGAGCAGACCCCGGTGCTCGAAGAAGACGTGCACCAGCTCCCAGAGGATGTGGTAGTGGGTCTCCGCGACCTCCTGGCGGACGAACGGGTCCTCGCTCGGGATACCGAAGGTCCACTCCGCGCCGGAGTCGGAATACGCGATCGTCAGGCAGCCCTTCTCGCGTGCGACGGCCACGGCGGCCTCCGTCTCGTCGGCATCGCCTTCGTCCGTCCCGAACGCGATCACCACGTCATCGGCCTCGAGCAGAAGTCGCGCCTGGAGCGGCAGCGGTCCGCCCTCGGAGGCCAGTCCGATGGCGGGCAGGGCCCGCTTGCCCACGATGACCGGGTGGACGAACTCCACCGCGACGTGGCGGGCGTCGGAGCGCGCGGCGGGCGAAGCGCCGAGCGCCACGAGCCGGCCGTCGCGCGCGAAGCGCTCGGCCATTCGGTGGCAGAGCCGCGCGGTTCGCCCGGCCTCGGCGCGGAAGAACGCGGCGTTTGCCTCGGTACGTCGCGCGAGCGCGGCTTTCACCCGGTCCACGGGATCTCCCGATCCTGCCCCGAGCTCGCGGGCGGAGTCCGTCATGCGACTTCGCGGCCCCGCCCGGCCACGTCGCGCAGCCAGTCGTACCAGGCGTCCAGCCCCTCACCCGTTCGGGCGCTCACCAGGGCGTAGGCCACGCCGGGATGCACGGCCTCGAGGTTCTCGAGGAAGGCGTCGAGGTCGAAGTCCAGGTGGGGCAACAGGTCGATCTTGTTGATCAGCACGAAGTCGCAGGCCCGGAACATCAGCGGATACTTGAGCGGCTTGTCCTCCCCCTCCGTGACGGCGGACGCCATCACGCGGGCGTCCTCCCCGATTCGGAACTCCGCGGGACAGACCAGGTTCCCCACATTCTCGACGATGAGCAGGTCGATGTCGTTCAGGGGCAGGGACGGGAGTGCCGAGCGCACCATGTTGGCGTCGAGATGGCACTCGCCGCCGAAGCCTGCGTCCGTGTTGATCTGCGCGACCGGCGCGTGGTGGTGGGCCAACCGATCGGCGTCGTAGCTGCCTTTCACGTCGCCCTCGAGAACCCCCAGCCGGATCTCGTCGTCCAGCTTCGCGAGCGCTCGCTCGAGCAGCGCGGTCTTCCCGGCGCCCGGCGAGCTCATGAAGTTGACGACCGTCACCCCGGCCCGGTCGAAGTCGTCGCGGTTGGCGCGCGCGATCGTGTTGTTCGCGTCGAGCGCGTCTTCGACGACGCGGATCTTCTTCAGGTGCATGCTCGCTCCCGGTGTGATTCGTAGGCCGTGCGGCGTACATGCGGTGTCAGGCCGTCACGGGATCGTCCACCTCGAGCCAATCGATCAGCAATTCGTCGCCCCTGATCACCTCGACTTCGAAGCTGCCGCAGTCTCCGCAACGAAACGGAAAGCCGTTCTGGGCCGTCTCCACTCCGCAGGCGCGGCAGGCGCCGACGGCTTCGATGCTCTCGATACCGAGGGTCGCTCCGTCCGCAGCCGTGTCCTTCGTGACCAGATCCCAGTTGAATTGCAGGGACGAGGGGACCACCTGGCGGAGGTGACCGATCTTCAATTGCACCTGCGTCACGCGCCTGCCGTCGGCGTGCTCGAGCACTCCCTGCAGGACGGACGTCGCGATGGCCAGCTCGTGCATTCGTCCCGTCAGCAGATCCGGGGCAGCGGATCCCCCACCAGCAGATCCATCACACGCTTGCCTCCGAAGGCGGTCTGGACGAGCACCATGCCCGGCGGCTCCGTCTTCACTTCACCGATATCGGCGGCTCGCTCGCACCCCGGTACCGCGCGAAGCGCCTCGAGCGCGACATCGGCAGATTGCGGCGCCACGACGGCGACCAGGACTCCCTCGTTCGCCACGTACATCGGGTCGATCCCCAGGATCTCGCAGGCGCCGGCGACGGCGGGGTGCACTGGAATCGCGTCCTCCTGGATCAGGGCGGCCACACCGGACGTGTCGGCGAGCTCGTTGAGGACCGAGGCCACGCCTCCGCGGGTGGCATCGCGCGCGCAGCGTAGATCCGCTCCCGCCGCGTCGAGCAGGGCGTCCATGGCCGGCCAGAGCGATCGCGTGTCGGACTGGATCTCTGCACCCAGCTCGAACTCGCCCCGTGCCAGCATGATCGCCGTGCCGTGATCGCCCACCCGGCCCGACACCAGGATCCGATCGCCGGGGCGAAGCGACGCGGGCGAGAGGTCGGCCCGTGGGTCCCGCCGCCCGATTCCGGTGGTGCAGATGTACATCGCGTCGGCGTGGCCGCGTTCGACGACCTTCGTGTCACCGGCCACGATTCGCACCCCGGCAACCTCGGCTGCTCTTGCGATCGACTCTACTTCCGCCTGCAGGTCCTCGGCCGACAGCCCCTCTTCCAGTACGAACGAGAGGGTCAGCACCATCGGTCTGGCCCCGGCTACGGCCAGGTCGTTGACCGTGCCGTTTACGGCGAGCTCGCCGATCGACCCGCCCGGGAAGCGGATCGGCGTGACGACGAAGCTGTCCGTCGTGAGTGCCAGGTCGACGCCCTCGATCGAAAGCCGGGCCGAGTCGTCCAGGCTCTCCAGCTCATCCGCGTGAAAGGCCGGCAGGAACATGCCCTCGATGAGCGTGGCCATCGCCTTCCCGCCGGCGCCGTGCGCCATCGTGATCCGGTCGTCCCGGAAGCGGGCGGGCATCGAGCGGACCTTCTCGATCTTGGCCAGCGCCTCGCGCTCCCGGCGGCTACGCTCATTGCGCGACGCATCGGCGGAAGACCGGGTCGCCCGTCCGCCTTCGCCGGTGATCGAGCCGTCGGTCTTCGCCTCGGAATCGACGGGCTTCACACGACCTCCCGCTCACGGGCGAAGCGTCCGAACTTGTAATAGGCGGCACAGGCACCCTCGCTCGACACCATGCAGGTACCGATCGGGTTCTCGGGCGTGCAAGCCGTACCGAACACCTTGCACTCCCACGGCTTGATGACGCCCTTGAGCACCTCTCCGCACTGGCAGGCCTTGGGATCGGCGACCCGGACCCCCGGCACTTCGTACCGCCGTTCGGCATCGAAGGCCGCGTATGCCTCGCTCAGCTTGAGCCCGCTCTGCGAGATGAAGCCGAGACCGCGCCACTCGAAGTGCGGACGAACCTCGAAAACTTCCGACAGCACCTTCAGCGCTCGCGGGTTGCCCTCGTACGGCACGACGCGCTTGTACTGGTTCTCGACCTCGCATCGACCGTCGGAAAGCTGTTGCAGGACCATGTGGATGCTCTGCAGGACGTCGAGCGGCTCGAAGCCCGAGACGACGATGGGCTTGCCGTACTCGGCCGGGATGAACTCGTAGGGCCGGGCGCCTATGACCGTGGAGACGTGCCCCGGTCCGACGAAGCCGTCGAGCCGCAGATCGGGCGACTCGAGCAGCGCTCGAAGAGGCGGGACGATCGTGACGTGGTTGCAGTAGCAGAAGAAGTTCTCGACCCCTTCGGCTTTCGCCCGCATCAGGGTGAGGGCCGTGGACGGCGCCGTGGTTTCGAATCCGACGGCGAAGAAGACGACGTCCCGTTGGGGATTCTCGCGGGCGATTCGAAGCGCATCCAGCGGCGAGTACACCATCCGGATGTCCGCCCCGTCGGCCTTCGCCTCGAGCAGAGTCCCGTCACCGCCCGGCACCCGCATCATATCACCGAAGCAGGTGAAGACGACACCGGGACGTTGCGCCACGGCGATGCCGTCGTCGACGCGGCCCATCGGAATCACGCACACGGGACAGCCGGGACCGTGAACGAGTTCCACGTTGGCAGGGAGGAGGTCGTCGACACCGTACCGATAGATGGTGTGGGTGTGACCACCGCAGACTTCCATGATCTTGTAGTGGCGACCGGGCTCCACCGTCGCGGCGATCTTTTCGGACAGAACGCGACCGAGCTCTGGATCGCGGAACTCGTCGACGAACTTCATGCGGAAGCCTCCGCTCGTTCGATCCGGAGGAGGGCGGTTCCGGCGTGCACGAGCAGTAGATCACCCGGGCGCACGTCGTCGATCAACGCGGTGAGGACGTCGGACCTACCATCGTCGTCATCGACACAGATCGCCAGGCCGTCCTCGACGAGCTCGGCCACGCGCATCGGCACGCCCTCGTCGGAGCAGGTGATGCAATGGCCTTCGGGTACGCACCGGTCGGGCGACATGCCCGTCGGGAATCCGGGTGACGACCTCATTCGATGTAGCTCTGGAGGAATTCCTCCAGCTCGTCTTCGTACTCTCCACCCATTCGCTCGAGCAGCGCGAGGGTCGCCTGCGCTTCCTCCTCGTCGACCTTCGACATCGCGAAGCCGACGTGGATCAGAACCCAGTCCCCCGGCACGGCGCCACCATCATCGTCCAGCAGGCCGACGTTCACGTTTCGGTGAACACCGGCTACGTCCACCGTGGCGATCCGGTTCGGCTCGTCCACGATTTCGACGACCTGCCCTGGGATCGCGAGGCACATCACGCGCCTCCGTCATCGAGAGTCATGATGGTCGTCTCGTCTCGACGGTATCCGCGGGGGTCGATACCGATGTAAGCGCAAAGGCGAAAACGACGTAAACAACGTTCCGACTCCTTGATAGATGCTGCTTTCCGCACGCTCCGTCAAGTTTCTGCGACCGGCCCGGAACGTGCTTGCTGGACCATTCCGATCGCCGTCTGGCCGTATGATATCCCACCGTCGTTGGGTGGAAGTAACTGCGGAACAAGGGCTTGGATTCCGGCCTCATCCAGTCGGGCCGCCGTGCGCTCGAGCAACAGGACATTCTGGAACACGCCGCCCGACAACACCACCGATTCGAGTCCGTGGCGATTGCCTTCGATCGCGCAGATTTCGGCCGTTCCGTCGGCCAAACCGGCGTGGAATCGGCGGGCGACCCGATCGGGAGCCGTTCCCGCCGCCAGGTCTTTCACCACGGCGCGCACCGTCTCGCGAGCGTCGAGGACGAACGGGGCCTCGCGTGGGCGGAGGATCGGCAGAGGATAGCCGTCCTCCATCTCGAGCGGACGCCGCGTGGCTCCCGAAGCTGCCTGCTCACCGGCGACCGCGGAGGCCGCCATCTCCAGCTCGATCGCTGCCTGGCCCTCGTAGGTCACCTCCAGGCGAATGCCGCACAGTGCGCTCACGGCATCGAACAGGCGGCCGGCGCTCGTCGTGACGGGCGAGCCGAGGCCCGAGCGGGCGAGCCGCGCCACCGCGCGCCACGCCGTGGGGTCGACTTCATCCTCGAGCCACCGCGGGATCTCCGGCACGCCGTCTTCGAGCTCGCACAACCAGGCGCAGGCCATACGCCAGGGTTGTCGCACGGCGGCCTCTCCCCCGGGAAGGCGTACCGGCCACAGATGACCGATGCGCTCGAAGCCGTGCAGATCACCGACCAGCAGTTCGCCGCCCCAAACCGTTCCGTCGGTTCCATAACCGGTCCCGTCGTAGATGGCGCCGACCACCGGCCCCTCGTGGCCGTGCTCGGCCAGACACGCCGCCAGATGGGCATGATGGTGCTGTACGCCGATCGCCCGGAGCCGGTCGCGTTCTGCGCGGTCCAACCCGTAGCGCGTCGACAGGTAGTCCGGATGGAGATCGTGCGCTACGGCTTCGGGCTCGACGTCGAAGAGCCTCTCGAAGTGCTCGATTCCCACCTGGAAGGAGCGCAGCGTCGCATAGTTCTCCAGGTCGCCGATGTGATGCCCAACCCAGGCGCGCTCGCCCTCGGCCAGGGTGAAGGTGTTCTTCAGGTGCGCCCCGCAGGCGAGGACGGGACGGGACGCGACGGAGGACAGCGAGAGAGGTACGGGCACGAAGCCGCGGGAACGACGCAGCATCAACGGCCGTCGCTCACCATCGAGGCTCACGGCACGCAGGACGGAGTCGTCGGTCCGGGTATGGATCGGACGGTCGTTGACCAGGAACAGATCAGCGATCTCCGAGAGGCGCTCCAGCGCCTCGTCGTCCCGATAGGCGATCGGCTCGTCCGAGACGTTCCCGCTCGTCATCACTAGGGGTTCTCCGACATCGGACAGCAGCAGATGGTGGACGGGCGAGTACGGAAGCATCAGACCGAGGTCGCGTCGATCGGGAGCCACGGCGCCGGCTACGGCGGCACCCGGCCTTCGGCGAAGAAGGACGATGGGGCGCTCGCGTCCCTCGAGGAGCATCCG
>CAZOEX010000096.1:0-8100 GCA_964578925.1 uncultured Gemmatimonadota bacterium
CGGAAGCGCGTCCGGATCCGGTTGCTCAGCACGTTCATCGCCAGGGTGATGCAGAAGAGCACGAGGCCCACCGCGAAGATCGTCTGGTACTCGATCGACCCGTGCGGCGTCTCGCCCAGGCTGACCTGGACGATATAGGCAGTCATCGTCTGCACGCTCTCCAGGAAGCTGAGCGTCATCCGCGGCGTGGCGCCGGCGGCCAGCGTCACGGCCATCGTCTCCCCGATGGCGCGGGAGATGGCGAGGATGAAGGAAGCCGTGATGCCCGACAGAGCCGCGGGTACGGCCACACGGGTCGACACCTCGAACTTCGTCGCTCCCAGGCCGTAGGCGGCCTCGCGGAGAGCGCGCGGTACGGCGCTGAGTGCGTCCTCGGAGAGCGAGGCCACCATCGGGATGATCATGATACCCACCACGATCGCGCCGCTCGCCGCGTTGTAGACCCCGGCGGAGGGGAATACGCTGCGCAGGACGGGCGTGATGAAGAGCAGGGCGAAGTAGCCGTACACGACGGTCGGGATGCCGGCCAGGATCTCGAGTGCCGGCTTCACGATGCCGCGGAAACGCGACGAGGCGTACTCGCTCAGGTAGATCGCGGATGTGAGCCCGATCGGCAGCGCGATGAGCATCGCGCCGACCGCGATGAGCAGCGTGCCGTTCAGCAGGGGCAGAATGCCGAACTGCTGATCGGTGTAGAGCGGCGACCACTGCGTGCCGGTCAGGAAGTCCACGATCGGAACCTCGCGGAAGAAGCCCAGCGATTCGGTGACCAGCACGACCACGATGCCGATGGTCGTCAACACCGAAACCAGGCCGCACACGAACAGCACGCCGGCGATCACGCCTTCGCCGACGCGCCGCCCGGCGCGACGCTTGAGGTCCGGGATCGAGTCGTTCACCGTGAGCCCAGGCGTCTCTTACTCGGCCGTCGCTTCGGTTGCTGCCTCGGTCGCGGCTGCGCCGGTCGGCTCGTCGGCCTTTGCGGTTCCACCGGCCGCCAGCTCCGCGATCGTCGACAGGTTGGCCTGGTACTCTTCAGCCGAGAGCGGCACATAGCCGACTTCGGGCACGAGAACGGCCGAGTTCTCCATCCAGAACCGGAGGAAGGCGGCGACTTCGGGCCGCTGGATCGCTTCCGGCTTCGTGTAGACGAACATCGGACGAGAGAGCGGGGCGTAGCTTCCGTCTTCGATCGTTTCCATCGTCGGCGCGACGCACCCCTGGCCGTCGTCGATCTCGACCGCGTCGATCCGGTCGCGGTTCTCGTCGTAGTAGGCGAAGCCGAAGTACCCGAGGCTGGTCTCGTCGCCCGCGACGCCCTGTACGAGGACGTTGTCGTCGGCGCTCGCCGTGTAGTCGCTGCGGCTGGCGCCGCCCTCACCCATGATCGCCTCGGTGAAGTAGTCGAACGTGCCCGAGTCCGTGTCCGCTCCGTACAGGACGATCTCCCGGTCGGGCCAGCCGTCGCGCACCTGGCTCCAGCGCTCGATCGTGCTGCCCGGCTGCCAGGTTCGCCGCAGCTCCTCGACCGTCATGCAGGTCGCCCAGTCGTTGGCCGGATTCTTCACGACCGTGAGTCCGTCCCAGGCGACCATCATCTCGATCGGTTCGATACCGTTCTCCCGACAGAGAGTCAGCTCGCCTTCCGTAATCGACCGCGAGGCGTTGCTGACCGCGGTCTCACCCGCGCAGAACTTCTTGAATCCTCCCCCGGTTCCCGAGGTGCCCACGGGCACCCTCACGTTCCCTTCCTTTGCGAGGCTGAACTCCTCCGCCATGGCTTCGGCGATGGGGAACACGGTGGAAGAACCGTCGACGAGCACCGTACCGCCGAGCTCGGCCCCGTCGGTCGCGTCGCCGTCCGAGCCGTTCCCGGCGTCATCACAGGCGAGGGTGAGGCTGGCGAAAGCGAAAGCGGCGACGAGCGCCGCGGAACGAAAGGGCTTCCGTGCGAGAGTCTTCATCTTCGGTATCTCCAGCTGTCCAGAGGGGGACTGAGTCCAGGTGGTACGATCATTCCAGCGAGCGTTCGTCTCAAAAGTGGAACTGCATCTGGGCGATGAACGAGTGCTCCGTATCACCGCCGGCGAAGCGTGCGACATCCCAGGTCAGGGCGAGACGGTTCCGCGCGTGGAAGTAGAACGCCGCGCCCGGCGTGAATCCCCACACCTGGTCGCCGTCCGCCTCGGACGGATCGCCGTACGAAATGCGCACGAGCGGGGCGACCGCCTCCAGCCAATCGGCGCCCTCGGCGGCGATTCGATACGATCCGTAGGCCTGCCAGGTCAGAAGCCGGCCGAACTCGTCACCGGCCGCCAGGTCGATAGCCGTCCCGTCGGGATCGCGGTCCGGGCTGTCGCCGCCCACGAATCCGAGCTGCAGCAGGAGCCCGGGCTCCTCGTAGGCGCCCAGCTCGGCGAAAAGCTCGAAGTTCGTGAAGTACTCGTTCTCCATTTCCCCGTCGATGGCCTCGTACGGCGCGTCGGTCAGGGCCAACGCTCCCGACAGGACCAGGGAACGGTCTTCTCCGAGATCGCCGACCTCCACCTGCGCGCGACCGATGAGTTGTTTCTCGGTATTCGTGTCGCTCCCGGCGGAGCCCGAGCGGCCCGTGAAGACGCCGAGCCACCACGCGACGCGTCCGTCTCCGGGCGCTCCTTCCAGCATCAGTCCGATGTCCCGATCCGACAGATCCGAGCTCTTCGTCAGGCCGCTGTACGACGGCACCGCGCCTCGCGAGACGCCCGGGACGCCCACGGCTCGCTCGAACGGCAAATGCGCAGACGACGTCAGGTGGAACCCGTCGAACGGCCGCTTGAAATGGCCGGCTTTCACCGCGACTCCGGGACCGAACCTGTAGCGGCCCCATGCGTCCTTCAGCGAGAGTTCGTCCACGTCGCTGAAGTCCGGCTCGAGCTTGAGCGTGAGTCGGTCCTCGATCGTGGCCGTCACCGCGAGGCGCGCCCTCCGCATGAACATGTCGAGTCCGGGCGCCTTCGAAGCGCACCGCGTATCGAGCGGATCGATCTCGGGCGGAGCCCCGGTGCAGCTCGATGTCTGCAATTGAAACTGCAGCCGCCCGGAGAATTCGAGTTCCGCCGCCCGGGTGTGGACCCGAACTTGTGCCGAGACGGGCAATGCGAATGAAAGCAGGCAGGCGAACGCGAACGGCGACACGACCGCCGCGGCCGACGGCCGGAATTCCTGTATCACCCCGGGGGCCTCCATTGCTGGAAGGGTGAGTTGTTTGCGCACCGGTCCTCGTCGATCGTCGATCCAGACTCCGTAAACTGACCGCGGCAAGTGAATCCGGCGCAACGGACGTGTAACGCGAATGTAACAGCCGGCGATCAGCGATCGGCGGGAAAAAGTCCGCTCGCTCGTGAGCGGATCGGATCAGCCGGGGGACGGGTCCGTCTCTTCGGTCGCGGCCCCGCGGATCGGAAGCTCCAGCCAGACGGTCGTCCCGAGACCGAGCTCGCTCTCGATGCCTACCGTTCCGCCGTGCGCGGCGACCAGGTGCTTCACGATCGAGAGGCCGAGCCCCGTTCCGCCCGCCTCCCGTGATCGCCCGGCGTCCACGCGGTAGAATCGCTCGAACACTCGATCGATATCGTCCGCGGGAATGCCGGTTCCTTCGTCGGCGACCTCCAGGCGGAGGGCGGCGCCGTTGCTCACGAGACGCACCGCGACCGAAACGCTGCCTCCTTCCGGCGAGTATCGAACCGCGTTGTCGAGAAGGTTGGCGAGGATCTGTTCCAGGCCGTCCGGGTCCGCCAGGATTCGGTCGGGCCCCGACACGTCGAGACGAAGCTCGAGTTCTCGCGCCGTGGCCAGCGGCTCGATGCGTCGCCACACCTGCTCGACCGCCGATCCGACCTCCACCTCACTGAGCTCGGGCGTCCAACCGCCCGACTCGATGCGCGTCAGGTCCAGGAGGTCGTCTACGAGGCGCTGCATGCGGTCGAGATTCACCAGGATGCGCTCGAGGAACTCGGTCGCCCGCGTCTCTTCGACGTCCCCGTCGAGCAGGGGCTCGGCGAACCCACGGATCGCCGTCAGGGGCGTCTTCAGCTCGTGCGAGACGTTGGCGACGAAGTCCCGGCGCATTCCTTCGAGCCGCCGCGTCGCGGTGAGGTCGCGAATCGTGAGCACGGCGCCCTCTTCCCGCGGGACGGCGGTGACGCGGACCGTGCGCGTTCCCAGGCTGGCTTCCGTGCCCTCCACGCGACCGGCGAGCGCCGCCTCCAGTACGTCGCGAGGTCCGGGATGGCGAAACAGCGTTCCGATCGGCTGCCCGACGACCTCCTGCCTCCCGGTCCACTCCTCGAAGGCGGAATTCGCCCGGACGACGCGCCCGGAACCGTCTACCACGGCCACCCCGTCGTGGATCGCTTCGAGCATCGCCTCCTGCTGCGCCAGCGCTTCGTCCCTCCGCGTCCGGCGCGCAACGAGCGACCGGGCGGCGTCGTCGACTTCCCGCGCCACCTCCGCCAGGGGACCGCTCCGAATCTCGGTCGTTCCTTCGAAGCGCCCGGCACCGAGGGCGCGGATGGCGCCGCGCACCCGTTCGACCCCCCGGGCAGATCCCAGGCCGAGCGGCCGCCAGGCGATCGCCAGGAGAAGAAAAGAAAGAAATGCGAAAAAGAGCGCGCCCCTGCGGGTCCTGCCCAGGACGGCGAGCGCTTCGGGCTCGGGGCTCGCGATCCGCAGCACGTTCTCGCCCGACGGGATCGCCGCGTAGAAGAGCGAACGGGCGACGGAGCGGCTCGGTCGCAGGGAGAAGCCGAAGCCGTCGGCTCGGGCCGCTCGCACCTCCGGCCGATCGCTATGATCGTCCAGCTCTGGGAGGCGATCGGCGTCGACGTCGGAATCACCGAGCACCCGGCCGTCGGGTCCGATGAAGGTGACGCGGATCTCCGCCGCCTCGCCCAATCGATCGGCCAGCGAGTCCGTCAGCGGTCGATCGCCGATCTCGAGAGCGATGATTCGTAGCGTCCGCTCGTGCTGGCGGGCGACACGCTCCTCGACTTCGGGACGCAGGCTCGTCTCGGTCCAGACCAGGAAGAGGCCCAGCGGCACGGCGAGGAGGAGAAAGGCGACGGCGGATCGCCAGGCGCTGCGCACGGATCAGCCGACCAGGTCGGTGTCGGCGCTCATCCTGTACCCGACACCCCGCACGGTCTCGATCAGCGCGCCGGCGTCACCGAGCTTGGACCGAAGCCGGGCGACGTGCATGTCGACGGTGCGCGTCTCGATCCGGGCGTTCGTATCCCAGGCCGTCTGTAGCAACTGGCGCCTGGTCTGCACGCGGCCGCGGCGCTCCATGAACACTTCGAGCAGACGATACTCGATGCGGGTGAGCTCGATTTCCTCTCCCTCGGTGTAGACACGGTGCGCCTCGCGGTCGATCTCGATCGGACCGTGCCGCAGCCGTCTCCCCGCCTCCACGGGCGCCGCCCGGGTGCGGCGGAGCAACGCCTTGACCCTTGCGACCAGCTCCCGTGGGCTGAACGGCTTCGTCACGTAGTCGTCGGCTCCCGTGTCGAAGCCGCGCAGCCGCTCCTCTTCCTCCGTCCGGGCGGTCAACAGGATGACGGGGATCTCGCTCGTCTTTTCGTGCTGGCGAAGCTGCTCGAGCACTTCGTAGCCGTCCAGCTCGGGAAGCATGAGATCGAGGACGACCAGGTCGGGCGTCTCCTCGATGGCGGTGTCGATGGCGGATCGCCCCGTCACCGCCGTGCTTACGCGAAAACCCTCCCGGCTCAGCTGATAGACGAGGATGCTCAAAATGTCGGGCTCGTCGTCTACGACCAGGATCCGCTCGTCGGCCATCCTTTCGTCACCTTCGCCCGGCAGGCATTCGCGTCAATCGCGGAGCGAGTCGAGAAGCTGCCGCAGCATCGAAGCCGGGAGTTCGGCGGCGCGTTCCACCACCGCCTCCTCGCTCTCTCCCAGGACGATGGGATCCGTGTCGTAGCGCTCCTCGTCTCGCCGGAAGGATATGCGACCGCGGAAGAGGTCGGCCGATGTGCGTTCGAGAACGACGTGCAGTGCCCAGCGATCGTCGCCCGTCACCAGGGTGCCCACGTCGAACTCGCGCGTCGATCCGTCGAAAATGTGGAGCTGGGGGGGACGATTCCGACCTTCCGTCGCTCCTCCGTCGGCTCCCGCTCCGTTCGTCGGGTGCCCGCCACCGCCGTTTCCGCTGTTCATCCCGGCTCGTCCTCTCCGTCCTCTTCCAGCAGAACCGCCTCGAAGCGCTCGGGGTGGTCGCGGTACTCGCGCGAGAATTCTTCGAACGAGGGCAAGGGCACATTTCGACGGAGCTGTTCGGTGACGAGGTCCATCATCTCGGAGAAGCCGAGCGAGCCGATTTCGACGCCCGCGGCCTCCGCGGCCTCCTCCATGAGTGCGTAGGTCCGCTCGTCCGAAAGCGACAGAAAGACCTCGGAGATGTGCGCGGCGCAATAATCCAGGTAGCGCTGCCGCAGGGTCGGGTCGACCGGTTCGGCGGCGCTCGTCGGCTCTTCGGTGCTCTCCCCGAGCTGCCCTTCGTCCTGCTCGCTGATGCGCGTTCCGCCTTCCTAGAGGTCGTGCTGGGCCACGGGTCTCCGTGCAGCGGATTTAGCGGAGCGCAAAAACGCCGTCAAGCGAGGACGGACCGATGACCGGCGAGCTTTACCGGCCTCTCGTCAGTCGTCGGCCTCGTCGAGCAGCGGTGGGATCGGCCGGTCGTCCGTGTCCGGGGTCCGGCGCTGCAGGGACTTGTAGACGGCGCGACGCGCGATTCCGTACCGGATCACACGGCGGAGGTAATCGGGATCCCGATGGCTCACCTCCTCGACGGTACTGGCGATGTCGTGGGGCAGATCGAGGACGAGTTCGACGGGGCGGGTCTCCCACATCTGCGGTGCGCCTTTACTGTGAGGGTGGCTGCGATTTCAACGGATTCGATCGGAACCGGCGTCCCAACGAGGTTCCGCTGTCCATGATGAAGCCGACAACCGCCGCCCTGATCGGCGGCGGGCGATGAGAGTACGCGTCGAATCGGCCTCGGGCAAGGTCATCGAACGTGCATATCCTGCTGTGGCTGAAGCGTAATATATTGACACAACGGGAGTTACGATCATTGTAGAAAACCCCGACCTCATTGTGGATTTCTTTGTGAAGAGCCCGGATCGGGACGTCCCGTGCCACCGCGGAAAAGCCCCGTCATCACGCCCTCAAGCACTCCTCCACATTCCCTGATCGCGGGCACCCCGTCACAGGCGGTTTTTCTAAAAACTGCCCACGTTCGGGAACTCGCCGTTACGAGCCCGTGACACGCGCCGTACGGCCCCGTTGCCGCCGGCGGACTCCCCCCGCCGCGAGGGCCAGGGGGCTGGCCCGACCACATCGAGAATCTGCCCGCCGGCTCTTTGCCGTCGGGTGACCATCCCGCAGGTTGATCCTCGCGCCTGTAGTCGACGCCCATGAGACCGCATGCCAGGGAGACGATCTTGGACCAACCATCCGGCCGGCCGACCGATCCCCGCGAACGACGCTCTCGCATCCGCTGGATCGGCGTCGCCGTCGCCGCCGCCCTGGTCGGCGCCGGGGTGTGGTTCGCCGGAGATTTTCCGCAGAACGCGCAGGGTACCCACTACGGCGCCTGGTCCCTGGTGCCACCCGTCGTGGCGCTCGTCCTCGCCTTCGCGCTCCGCGAAGTGATCTCGGCGCTGTTCATCGGAGTGGTGCTCGGCGGCGTGATCAGCGGCCGGATGAACATCGTGCAGGAGTTCCTCATCCCGTCGATCGGATCGCCCGGCTACGGGCTCATCCTGGTCGTGTACCTCTGGGCGCTCGGCGGGTTGATCGGGCTCTGGACCCGGACCGGCGGGGCGCTCGAGTTCGCCAACTGGGCGGGCGCGAAGATGGTGCGCGGGCCACGGACCGCGAAGCTGTTCACCTGGCTGCTCGGGTTGATCTTCCACCAGGGCGGTTCGATCAGCACAGTGCTCACCGGAGCCACCGCGCGCCCCGTGTCCGACCGGCACAAGGTTGCCCACGAGGAGCTGGCCTACGTGGTCGACTCGACGGGCTCGCCGGCCGCCACCC
>CAZOEX010000097.1:0-7982 GCA_964578925.1 uncultured Gemmatimonadota bacterium
ACCAGCACGAGGCCGGCCTCGATCTCGTCGAGGATCTCGAACTCGTGACGGGCCTTTCGATTACGGAGTACGATCTTTCGGCCGTCGGCCGTTCCTGCCACCAGACCTCCAGAAGCCACACTGCGGATGGTGGGCGCCTGCCCAGCAGGAGCCCTCCGGGACGCCGTCGAATGTAGACGGCGCTCAGGGGGGACGCCACCGATCCCGGCGTCTCAAATCGTGTCGAAGACCTCGCGCTGATGGCGCATTACCCGGCGCAACGCGAGCACCTTCGCCACCTCGGCTCCCAGCACGAAGAGCATCGCAGTGTAGTAGATGGAGAGAATGAACAGGAAGACCGTGGCGAGGTTGGAGAAGACCCGGGAGTAGTCCGCTACGTTGGTCAGATAAAGACTGAGCCCGTACTTCACGACTTCGAAGCCCAGGCTGGCCACGAGCGCCGCATGGGCGGCCGTGCGCCAGCCCAGGGTCGTGGCGGGAACGAACTTGTAGATGAGCAGGAACATGACGTAGATCGCCAGCAGGGCGACGGGATAGCTGAGCGCCGCGAGGATCGGGGCCGCCGGCAACGGGCTCCAGGCGAGGACCCGGGAGCTGACGTCCGAGAAGGCGGTCGTGATGCCGACGTTCGCGAGCAGCAGGAGCGTCGCCGCGACCACGAGCTGTACATCGATCCACTTGCCGCGCAACATGCCCGGCCCTTCCCTCAGGTCGAAGACGGAGTCGAGGACGTGGCGCAGCGATCCGAACAGGCGGGTCGAGAACCAGAGGAAAAGGGCGGCGCTGATCGGCGTGGCCGTTCGGGAGACGTCGGCCAGCTCCAGCAGCGACGCCCAGACATCGCGCCGGACCTGCTCGGCGACCGGGAGGTTTCTCGCGATCCAGTCGAGCGCGACGTCGGGTGGCAGCTCGAGTATCGGGGAGAGCAGCGCGCTCGCCGCCGAGGCCAGAAGCAGGAGGAAAGGCACGGCCGCCATCATGAGGCTGAAGGTCAGCCCCGACGCGAGGAAAAAGATGTTGTCCGCCCCCGCCTGGTCGTATGTCTCACGTACGAGATCGGGGATGCCGCGCAACCCGGCGGTGAAGCCCGGGATGCTTGCGTCCGGTCTACTCAGGGGCCCGTCCCCCGGTAGTGGATCGTTCGTCGCTCAGCCGGCTTCTTCGTCTTCGTCCGTCTCGGCGGCGTCGGGCTCTTCCTCGGCGGCCCGGGCGACCTTCTCCCGGTACTCTTCCTTGCTCTCGGCCACCCGCTGCTCGAGGTCCTCCCGGGCCTTTCGAGCGGCGTCGCGTCCGGCGCGAACGGCCTCCTCGGCCTGCATGCGGCGCTGCTTCAGATCCTCGCGCGCCGTGTCGATCCGCGTCGACACCTCGTCGCGCATCCGCTCGTATCCGCGCCCCATCTCGCGCTTCGCATCCTCCAGACGGGTCTCCGCGTCGTCGCGCAGGCGACGCAACCCGTCGCGCAGATCCGCCTGCGTCTCCTCGCCGGACTTCGGCGCGTAGAGAAGAGCGACCACGGCGCCGAGCACGGCGCCCCCGATGAATGCGCCGAGCGAGGATCCGCGGCGGCGTTCGACTACCACGTAGGGTGTCTCGTCGAGTTCAGACATGTCTGGCATCGCAGCTGAGATGATGAGTGGACGTCCGCCTGCGGAATCTAGCGACCGCCGCGGACCGATTCAACGAGAATCGGCTCCTTCGGCATCCTCGGGGCCGGTCTCGTCGGCGCCTTCTGCGGCCGCATCCTCCACGACACGAGCATAGGCGTCGGCGTCCCAGATCGGCCGCTCGTCCGCCTCCGCGACCGCCAGGCCCGTGTAGAAGATCAACCGGCCGATGCGCGACATCTTCTCGAACTTGATCTTCTCGATCTCGTCCGTCACGGCGTGGTAGTCCTCGTGCACGCCGTTGAAGAAGAAGAGGATCGGGACCCCGTTTCGCGCGAAGTTGTAGTGGTCCGACCGGGTGTAGAAGCTCTCCTCCGGCCAGCGATCTTCGATGACCGTCATGTCGAGCTCCGGGTGCGCCCGCGACACCGACTGCACCAGCGCGCCGAGCGTCGACTCCTCTTGCCCGATCGCGACGATCGTGTCCGCCCAATTCCGACCGATCATGTCAATGTTGAGGTTTGCCACGGTCTGGTCGAGCGGCACGACGGGGTTCTCGCTGTACCAGCGGGAGCCGAGTAGGCCGCGCTCCTCTCCGCTGACCGTCATGAACATGAGCGACCGGCGGGGCCGCGTCTCGAGAGAGGCGAAAGCCTCGGCCAGCTCCACGATCGTCACGGTGCCGGAACCGTCGTCGTCGGCGCCGTTGTGGATCGAGTCCGCGTCCGCCTCCCCGTCGTCGGCCACGCCGAGGTGATCCATGTGCGCGGTGAACACGACGTACTCGTCCGCGAGCTCGGGATCCGATCCCTCGAGTACTCCGATCGTGTTCGGAGCCGACGCCGTTTCCACGCTCGCCGTCGTTCGCAGCGTCGCCTCCCAGCTGCTCGGACCCGCTTCACCCGTCAGCAGACCGGCGATCGGCGCCGGCAGGCGGGAGTGGATGAGATAGGCGACCGGGATCGTGGAGTCCGGCGGCGTGCCCAGGACGGTTCTGCCGGCGGCGAGGAAGCGCCGGAGCCGACCCATGAACTCGTCGGGTACGTCGAGCGACAGGAGGAAGCCGGCCGGCTCTCCCTCGATCATCGTGCCGAGGCCGCCGCCGAAGACCTGCTGCAGGTTGTCGAGCGTCACCTGTACGGCGACGATACGGTCGGTGACGTCCGCCGTCTCCCCGTCGACCCGAAGTACGAAGATTTCCCCCGATCCTTCCGCCGAGGCGGATTCGTGCTGGGCCAGGTAGTCGGACCCGAACTCGAGCTCCCAGGAGCCGGCCGGGCCATCGATGATCGCGGTATGATCGGCCGCGTCCCCGGCACGAATCGTGGTCAGGTCGAACCTCTGCTGCCAGGCGCCGTCCGGGCCGCCGGGCCGCAGTCCGAAAGAGGCGAACTCGCCGGCGATGTAGGCGGCCGTCTCCTCGAGCTCCGGACTCGGCGTCGCTCGCCCCAGCATCGAGTCGTGCGCCACCACCGAGAGCCGCGCCCGGAGATCCTCCACGGTGATCGTCTCGGCGGCGGCGCGGGCCTCGGCGGCGGCCACCTGGGCTCCCAGGGGCGCCGGGCTGAGCCCTGTCGCTGCCGAGATCGACAGGACGGCCAGGAGGGCCGCCTTCGTTCGTCCACCCATCCAACCCGTGTTCGTCATCGCGCTGCCCTTCCATAGTTTCGGTTCGCGCCCGACGGCGATTCGGTCGCCGTCAGGAACTTCGCGGGGGTTACCGAGTGTACGGTGAGCCCGGAGCCCCGTTTCTCATTCGAGATCAGGAACGTACAACCAGGTGAACACGCGAGTCGACTCGATGGCTGCATCGGTGGACGAGGCGCCGGGCGCGTCCGCCCGTCGTCCCGACGTCATGGCGCCGCTGCACGTCTCGGCCCTGGGCCATCTCGAGTTTGTCGCCCGTTCGATCGTCGACGGCTTTCTGATCGGCCTGCACCGATCCCCGCATCGAGGGTTCTCGGTCGAGTTCGCCGAGAACCGCCCGTATTACCCCGGGGACGACATCCGGTTCGTCGACTGGAAGCTGTACGGCCGGTCCGATCGCTACTACGTGAAGCAATTCGAGGAAGAAACGAACCTCCGGGCCTATCTCGCGGTCGACACGAGCGAGTCGATGGCCTGGGTCTCCGACGCCGAGCGCTTCGTCTCGAAGCTGGACTACGCCCGGCTCCTCGCTGCCTCCATCTCGCTTCTCCTGCTCCGGCAGGGGGACGCCGTGGGCCTCGTCGCCTTCGACGAGGAGATCCGTGCGCACGTCGAGGCGCGCGGCGTGTTGCGCCACGTCAGCCGGCTCGTGGGAGAGCTCCGGGGACTCGAAGGCCGCGGCGGCACGGGGGCGGAACGTGCGCTCGCCGACGTCGCCGTCCGGCTCCGGCGCCGCGGTCTCGTCGTCCTCGTCTCGGATCTTCTCGTCGACCCGCAGGCGACCCGAGACGCGCTCCACTACCTGCGGCATCGCGGACACGAGGTGCTCGTCTTCCACCTCATGGACCCGGCCGAGCGCCGGCTGCCGGCGGCCGGCGACGCCCTCTTCTTCGACCCCGAGACCGACGAAGAGCTCCGCGCCAGCAGCTCCTCGCTGCGGCGCGAGTACGAGCACGCGGTGGAAGAAGCGATCGCCGAGTGGCGCCGCGAATGTCGCGGGATGGGAGCGGACTACGAGATGGTGACGACCGACACCCCCGTCGGGTACGTGCTTCGCCGGTACCTCGAGAAGCGAGCCCGACTCGGATGAGCTTCCTGCAGCCGTGGGCCCTGGCCCTCGTCGCGCTCGCCGCCGTGCCCGTCCTGATGCATCTCCTGCGTCGTGAGACCGTTCAGCGGGTGGCCTTCCCCGCGCTTCGTTATCTGCGAAACGCCGAACGGCGCACGGCGCGCTCGCTTCGCCTGCGCGATCTGTTCTTGCTGACCGCGCGGGTGGGGCTTCTCCTTTTGCTGGCCGTCGCGGCGGCGCGTCCGCTGATCGGACGTGGGGGCGCCGAGGACCATGCGCCGACCGACGCGATCCTGCTGATCGACAACTCGGCCAGCACGGACCGGGTCTCGGGCGGCCGGACGCTGCTGGACCGCGAAATCGAACTCGCGCGGGCGAGCCTCGATCTCGCCTCCGACGCGGATCGCTTCTGGGTGGTTCCGGCGGGTGCCCCGCCCCTGGCCGCCGGGGTCGACGCGACCACCGCCCGTCGGCTCCTTGATTCGATCCCCGCCTCCGACGCCCACGTCGACCTGCTGCAGGCGATCGGACAGGCGACGGCCGCGGTGCCGGTCGAGGAGGGACGCGTCCGCGAAGTACAGCTCTACACCGACCTGCAGGCCACCAGCCTCCGGGGCGAGCGCCCGGATCTCTCGGAATGGGGACGGATCGCCGTCGCCGCCGTACCTGTCGACGCGACGAGGAACGACTACGTGGCGGAGCTGCGCCTGCAGCCCACCGGCTCGATCGTGCCGGGCGAGCCGGCGTTCGCCGCCGTACGGCTCGCGGCCGGGGGCCCGGAGCCGGAGGGAGACACGCTGGAGATCCGCCTCCTGGTGGACGGCTCCACCGTTGCGATGGGTCGAGCCGGCCCCGGCAGCGAAGCGGTGATCCCCCTGCCGGACGTCGACGCGGGCGCACACGTCCTTCACGCGGAGATCGCTCCGTCCGGATTGCGCAGCGACGATGTCCGACAGCTGGGCATCGTGGCGGCGGACCCGCCGGCCGTGCGCCTGATCGGCGATGACGACGGGTTCCTCGCATCCGCCGTCGCTACCCTCGCCGCGGACGGACGGCTCGCGGCGCAGAGCGACGAGTTGATCCACGTGATCGAGGGGGGCGGCGGCGAGCTGCCGTCGGGCGGACGCGCCCTGGTCCTGGTTCCCCCGGCCGAGTTGACGCGACTTCCGGCCTTTCAGCAGCGCCTCGACGCGCTCCGGGTCCCGTGGCAGGTCCGGGGACGGACGGGCACGGGCGACCTGCGGCTCGCGGCTCCGTCCGACGCCCCGATCCTGGTGGACGCGCGGATTCGGCTCGCGTACGGGCTCGATCGCCGGGCCGCGCCGTCGACACCGGACGACGCGGTCCTCCTTCGGACGACCGACGGTGCGCCGTGGCTCGTGCGGGGCCGGGCCGGGGACCGGATCTACCTCCTGCTCGCGTCGCCTCTTCATCCCGACGCTACGAACCTCCCCGTCAGCGCCGCGATGGTGCCGTTCGTCGAACGCCTCCTCCTCCGCTGGAGTCGTCCCGCCACGGCCCCCCTCGGCTCCGTCGACGCCGGCGCCACGGTCACGCTGCCGCCCCGCATCGAAGCCATTCGGGATCCCGACGGCGTCGGCCATGCGGCGGAAGGGGGGGCTCCCTGGACCCCCCTCCGGGCGGGAACCTGGACCTGGGTGCTGCCCGGCGCGACCGGAGCCGTGGAACGATACGTGGGGGTGAACGTGCCGGCCGCCGAGTCCGACCCGCGCCGGCTCGGCGAGGGTGAATTGCGCCGCGCGCTCGCCGACACCGACGTGGCGCTCGCCGAGAGCGCGGCCGGCTGGCCCGACGCCGTCTTCGGGGCTCGCCGGGGTGCCGAAGCGACACCCTGGATCGTGGGCGCCGCGCTGATCCTCGGGCTGATCGAGCTCCTTCTCGCCGCACCTCGTGGAGGCCGCGGCACCTCCGCGGATGCCGGGATCGCTTCGCACGGGCCGGGGTCGGAAGCGACGACCACCGTATCCGCGTGATCTACGAGAGCTTCCGCGCGCGCCTCGGCCAGATCGGCGAGTCGAGGCTGCTGCCCGGCTCCGGGGAAACGATCGAGGTCGGCGGTCTTCCCGGCGCGGGTGTGGCGCTGCTCGCCGCCGCGTTGCGCGACGCCGGCGAGCGGCAGGTGGCGGTCGCGCTCCGCACGCCGGACGAGGCCGAAGCGGTCTTCTCCGATCTCGAGACGCTCGGCCTCGGCGCGCGGGCCCGCTACCTGCCCCAGCGCGAGACGCTCCCCTTCGAGAACGCGGATCCCCACGTCGAAATCACGAGCCGGAGAGCGGACGCCTTCGCTTCGCTCCTGTCCGGGAGAGCCGAGCTGGTCGTGACCACGGCCCGCGGTCTCGTCGAACGTTCCGCGGTGGCCCGGCGGCAGCGCTTCGGTCTCATCCTCCGGCCGGGAGACGAGATACGCCGCGAGGAGCTGGCCGCCCGCCTGGAAGACATGGGCTTTCAGCGGCGGCCGGCGGTCGAAGACCTGGGGGACTTCGTGGTCCGCGGCGGGATCGTCGACGTCTTCCCCTTCGGTCACGAGCATCCGGTGCGTGTCGAATTCTGGGACGAGGCCGTCGCGTCGCTCCGGCACTTCGATCTCCTCACGCAGCGTTCGACCGCTCCGCTGGAACGGGCGGAGATCCTCCCGGTTCGGCTCGATGCCCCTTCTTCGACCGAGGCCCCCGCTCGGGACGGTGAGGCCGGTGCCGGCGCCGAGCGACGCTCGCTTCTGGAGCTGCTGCCCGAGACCGCCTTCCTGGTCGCGGGAGCGGGGGCCGACCTCGACGCCGCGGCCCGGCGGCTCTGGAGCGAGGTCGACGAGGCGTGGGGCGACCGGCCGGGCGACGGGTCGGCCCCCCAGCTGGTTCTTCCCCCCGACGAGGCGGAACGCTGCCGCACGAGGCTCGGTCGGGTCCTGATCCGCGTCGACGGCGTCCTCGACGTCGGCCTGCAGCCGCATCCCGAGATCGACCGGGACATGGAGCGACTCGCCGTCACGCTGCGGGAGGCGCTCGCGCGAGGCGAGAACGTCACGATCCGCTGCGACAACGCCGGACAGGTGGAGCGCCTCGAGGAGATTCTCGAGGATCTCGGCGGACGCGCGCTGGTCGGCCGTGTGACGCTGGCCGTGGGCTCGCTGAGCGGCGGCTTCCGAATTCCCGGCCCGGATCCCCTGCTCGTGCTCACCGACCACGAGGTCTTTCGCAGGACCCATCGCGTGCGGCGATCGCAGCGGCTGCACGGGAGGGCGTCGCTCGAGTCGGTGGCGTCGCTCAAGCCGGGGGACTACGTGGTCCATCTCGACCACGGCATCGGCCGGTATGCCGGACTCGACCGGGTCACCGTCGGCGAGGAGACGGTCGAGACGCTGGCCATCGAGTACGCCGACGGCGAGGTGCTGAGGGTCCCTCACTATCGCCTCGATCTCATCGAGCCGTGGTCGGGGGTGGGCGGCGACGCGGAGGCCGCTCCGCCGAACGTCCACAAGCTCGGGGGAAAGAAGTGGAAGGCCCTCAAGGCGAAGACCGAGGCCTCGATCCGGGCGATGGCGACCGAACTGCTCGAGCTGTACGCCCACCGCCAGGTGCGGGAGGGACACGCGTTCAGCGGGGACAGCCGGTGGCAGCGCGAGATGGAATCCGCCTTCCTGT
>CAZOEX010000098.1:0-7924 GCA_964578925.1 uncultured Gemmatimonadota bacterium
TTCATCCGCCTGTTCGGGCTCTCGTACCGTATCGAGGGCCACGGCGATCTGATCCCGGTCGAGGATCCGAGCGAGAAGGCGGCGGCGGGCGCCCTGCCCGAGGGCGACTGGCTGGACTGATGGACGGCCGGGACGAGGCGAAGCGCGGGTCCGGTCGCGGCGCGGGACGGAGCGGCCTGTGGGGTGGCCGCTTCTCCGAGCCTCCGGCCGACGCCCTGCAGCGCATCAACCGCTCCCTTCCCTTCGACTGGCACCTGTGGCCTTACGAGCTGCGCGTCGACCGCGCGTGGGTGGACGAGCTCGAGCGCATCGGTACCTATGACGCCGAGACCGCTTCGACGCTGCGCACCGGACTCGACGCGGTCGAAAAGCGGTTGCGCGCGGCCGAGGAAGACGGCACGATCGCGTCCGAGCCCGACGAGGACATCCACTCGCTGATCGAGCGCTGGCTCGAGGACGAGGTGGGTCCGGTCGCCAGCAATCTTCGCCTCGGGCGGTCGCGGAACGACGTGGTCGCGACCGATGCCCGGCTCTGGGCGCTCGACGCCGTCGATCGCGTCGACGAAGCGATGGCCGGCCTGCAGGAAGCGATCGTCGAGACCGCGGAGCGGCTCATCGACGTGATCATCCCGGCCTATTCGCACCTCCAGCAGGCCCAGCCGACACGCGCCGCCAACTGGCTCCTCTCCCACTTCTGGCCGCTGGCGCGAAACCGGGAACGGCTCTCGCAGGCGACCGGTCGGATCCGTGAGATGCCGCTCGGTTCGGCGGCCGGAATGGGGACGACGCTTCCCGTCGAGCGCGAACGGCTGGCCGAGGCACTCGGCTTCGACGCCCCGACCGCGAATTCCCTGGACGGCGTCGGCGCGCGCGACTGGGTCGCCGAGCTGCTCTACGTCTGGACGCAGACCGCGATCGACCTGACCCGCCTGGCCGAGGATCTCGTCATCTACACGTCGAAGGAGTTCTCGCTGCTGCGGATCTCCGACACCTTCTCGACCGGCTCGAGCCTGATGCCCCAGAAGCGAAATCCCGACGGCGCGGAGCTGGCGCGGGCGAGCGGGGGGACGCTGCTCGGGATCCTGACCGGCTTCCTGGCGACGCTGAAGGGCCTGCCCACGGGCTATAACAAAGATCTCCAGGAGGACAAGGTCGCACTGCTGACGGCGGAGCGGCGGCTGACCGATACACTGGCCGTGCTGGCCGGGACGGTGGCGACGCTGGAGCCGGGCGACGGGACCGGGGCAGGCGACCCGGCGGCGCTCGCGACCGACGTGGCCGACTGGCTGGTGGAACGGGGGATGACGTTCGGGGAGGCGCACGACGTCGCGGGCCGTCTCATCCGGCGGGCCGAGGAGTCCGATGGCACCCTGGAAAGCCTGACCCCGGAGCAACGAGCGGCGATCGATCCGCGACTGAAAGAGCTGCCGGACGAGACTTGGGAGGCGAAACGAGCGCTCGAGCGCCGGCGAGCGAGCGGCGGTTCGGCGAGGACGCGCGTGGATGAAGAACTAGGCGCAGCTCGCAACCTGCTGGCTGCCGATCCCGGCGCCCACGGCTGAGCCGGCGATGGTATCGGACGACGACCACGTGACTGCGTGTCTCAATTGTGGAGCGCGGCTTCGCGGACCCTACTGTCACGAATGCGGTCAGGAGGCGAACGACCCGATCGTGGCCGTAGGGCCGCTACTGGCGGACGCCTTTCGTGAGATCGTCGATGTCGAGAGCCGCCTCCTGGTCACGCTGAGAACGCTGATGGCGAAGCCGGGACGGCTCACGCGGGAGTACGTCGCCGGACGGAGGACCTCGTACCTGTCACCCTTTCGCCTCTACGTTCTGGCGACCGTCGTCTTCGGCGCCGCGGCCGCGTTCAGCGACCTGCGTTTCGCGACGAACGTAGCCGACCCCGACCCCAACGTCTGGCGCCGCTTCTGGATATGGTCGGTGCTCGGGATGCTGCCGATCTTCGCGGGGATCCTGAAACTCGTCATCCGATCCGGCCGGTACTACGCCGAGCACCTGGTGTTCGCGATACACTACCACGCCTTCGCTTTCTTCGTGACCGCCGTCGTGCTCCCGATCTCGGAGCTGAGCCCCTCCTTCCCGCTGACGCTCGGCGTCCTGGCCTGTCTGCCCATCGCCATGTTCGTCTACCTCGTCCAGGCGCTCCGCCGCAATTACGGACACTCCCTGCTCCGCGCTCTGTCGTCCGGCGTGGCGCTCCTGGTCGGGTATTCGGTCGTGCAGTTCGTCGCACTCGTCCTGACGGGCGTGCTCGCCGGCCGGGTCGGACCGACCTGACCGCCTCGGAACGCGGACACCTCGGCCCACCCCGGCTCGTGCGGTATCCCCGACCCCGGGAGGCGACTGTCGCAGGTCGTGGTTAGACTCAACTTCCATTGATTGGAGTCGCTCACGCCCCAACCTGCGAGGACACGACCATGTCGACCGACCGAACGATCGATTACGTGGAGTTCTACGCCGCCGACTTCGACGCCGTCGAGGCCTTCTACTCGGCCGCCTTCGGATGGGAGTTCACGGACTACGGCCCGGAGTATCGGGCCTTCGCCGACGGACAGCTCGACGGCGGCTTTCGGAAGGGCGACCGGCGCTCCACCACCGAGACGGGCGGCGCGCTGGTGATTCTCTACGCGGAGGACCTCGAGGCCACGCGGGACACCGTCGTCGAGCACGGCGGAACGCTCACCGAGGACATCTTCTCCTTCCCCGGCGGACGGCGCTTCCAGTTCCTCGACCCGCACGGAAACGAACTGGCGGTCTGGTCGGACCGGTAGCGGTCAGCCGGCGGATTCCGACGCGCCGACGCTGCCGGATTCGCCGGAATCTTCTCGCTGCGCCCGATCGTGGTACGCGTGCGCGCCGGCCAGCGCGATGACCGCCAGGAGCGCGAACGAGCCGACGCGGTACAGGGCATCGAGGGTCGCGAGGTCGTAGAACGCGATCTTCGCCACGGCCAGCGCGGCCACGACGAGCCCGGTGACGCGGACCGCGCGGCTGTCCGTCCGGAATCCCCAGGCCAGGAGTGCGCCGGCGTAGAGCAGCCAGAACGCGCTCACGATCAGGCCGGCGGCGAACGAGGAGATCTCGAGCCGCATGATCTCGACCGTACCGCCGGCCAGGACCAGCAGCCCGGTGAGGAGCCAGGTCGCGACACCGAGGTAGTCGCCGGTTTGCCGACCGGCCTGCCCCGCCCTCTCCCGGTCCTCTCCATCCCACTCCCCGATGGCCAGGAGAGCCAGGGCGGCGATCAGGCCGTAGAGCGCGAGGGACCACTGCCCGATGAACGCCGGCTCCGCCTCGGGCCGGGCGTACAGGTCACCGGTGAACAACCGTCGTCCGGCCAGCACGCCGAACACCAGTCCGACCCAGCGGACGGAGGCGAGGCGCTCGCCCCGCGCCAGCCAGGCCGTAGCCGCGATCAGACCCGCCCACCCGAGGGAGACGGCCGAGGCCTCCCACTGCTGGAACACCCCGATGGCCAGGACGCCGAGGCCTGCGGCGAGGGCCGCGGGAAGCCGGCGTGACAGGCCCGGGACGACATAGACGAGCGCGATCACCGCGGCGATGAGCGCCGGGTATTCGTCCCCGGGAGAGGGCACGGCGGCCAGCGCCGTGAGCGTCCAGGCCAGCGCCGCGGCCCCGAGCATCCAGTCGCGGTAGGACCGTGCGTCGCGACCCGCGCGGCCTCGAGCCGTCCCTCGCACCGCGGCGAGCCATCCGGGTGTGACGAGCAGAGCAGGCACGCCCGCGTAGACCCAGCCGCGCCAGCCTTCCGGGTCGTCCGCCGCGACCAGTAGAAGAAGCCAGGGAGCGGTCCAGGCGACGAATTCGTGGAGTCCCCAACCGCGGCTCCGCGACAACGCGATCGCCCCGGCGCCGAGGCCGGCCACGAAAGCGCCCGACCAGGCCGTGTCCGCCCGGCCCGTCACGGCGGCCGCCGTCCCGATGAATCCGGCCAGAACGATGCCGAAGGTCAGGCGCCAGTCGCGCCGTGCGGCGACCAACCCGACGGCGACGGAGACGAGGCCGGCGTACCCGAGCAGCAAGTCGGCCGATCCCGCGGGATCCCCCAGGATGAACGGGGCCAGGAAGGCGCCCGTCGCCGCCATCGCCCCCAGGTAGGCCTCGTCGCTGCGCCAGGCGCTGGCGAGCACGAGACCGGAGACGACGGCCAGGGCCACGATCCCGAGCCCCGACGAAACGAACGCGTACGGACCGGCCGCGGCCCAGATCGCCAGGTACGCGATGGCGGCGCCCGCCCCGACGAGCGCGGCGCCGAAACGTCGGAGACCGCCTCGCTGAACACGTTCGCCATAGCCGGCGGCCCCCAGGCCGATCACCAGGCCGGCGAGGACACGAACGGCGGGCGAGATCCAGCCCTGGTCGAACGCGTGCTTGAGCAGGAAGCCCACCGCCGCCACGAGGGCGAGGACCCCGACGACGAGCAGACCGTTCTCTCCGAACCACGCTTCGAGATCGCTTCCGGGGATGGACCATCGCTTCCCGGACGCGGCGTCCGACCGCGCGGCGTCCGACTGCGACTCGTCGAACTCGCCGGCGGATCTGGCTGATGTCGGGGATGTCGACGCGGGAGACCGGGATGGATCCGCGACAGTCGCCCGTTCTGGCACGCGCATGCGGGAAACGACCTCCGAATCACGCGACCGGGCGGCCTCCAGCGCGTGGAGCAGGTTGTGGAGGTCTTCTTCGACTCTCGCCAGCCGCGCTTCGAGCCGGTCGATCCGGTCGGGCTCGTTCATGGCATCTATTCTAGTTCGTGCCGCGCACGGTCGGCCAGAACTTCTGCAGGGTCGTGAGCGGATCGCGACAGACGAAGATCGTCTGATTGCGCTGTTCCGCTACCGGGTAAGGATGGTCGACACGGCCCGCCGCCTCGACGGCGCCGCAGTACTCCGCGAAGTCGTCCCGCTCGAAGCCGACCAGTATCAGCACGTCGCCGGGAAGCTCCCCCGGGCCGAAGAACCAGTAGCTGCCGACGAAGGCGCGCGCCGGCGGAAGGCCGAGCTCCGGACCGTAGAAGTCGATCGCGCCCGCCTCACCGTAGTTCGAGGCGAGGATGACCGCCCGGTCGCGCTCCGACGGCGGCAGCGCATCGTAGATCCGGTCCACTTCCGCCACGAGCTCGGGCCAGCCGAGCATGTCCGCGTAGTCCTGGGGAAGGCGCTCCTGTCCACCGACGTTGGTCTCCGTGACCCGCTCTTCGAGGCCCAGGCGTACCTGGTAATCCTCCATCGCCGCGGGCCCCAGCAGGGGCAGTCCGAGAGGGGCGGTGAGCCCGAGATAGACCGCGAGCAGGCCGGCCGACCCCCAGCGCAGGACCGCGCCCCATGGCCGCGCCTCGACGCCGGCGAGCACCACGGCTCCGGCGCCGAAGAGCACGGGGTAGATCGGCGCGATGTAGTAGCTCTTCCCGTTCGCGAGCAGAACCAGGCCGAACGCCACGATGGCGACCACTCCGATCAGCCGGTGGTCCCGCCAGCGCCGGTCGCCGACGAGGGCCAGCACGCCGAGCAGCGCGATCGGAGTTCCCGGCACCGCCAGCAGCTGGTCCAGGAGGAATCCCGGCGGTGACACGCGGCTGAGCTGCGTGTCGCTCAGATCCCGCATCTGGCCGAGCAACGGGAAGTCGAGAGCGAGCTGACCGATGAGGCTCGGGTGACCGACGAGGAGCGCCAGCACGGCGGCGGCCCAGGGCCAGGGCGTCGCCAGCCACCGGCGCTTCCGCGTAGCGAGCAGCGCGAGGAGCACGCTCGCTCCGAAGATCAGGATGCTGAACTTCGTCAGCAGACCGAGCCCGACGGCCGTGCCGAATGGGATCCACCAGCCCGGGTCGTCCGTAATCACGAGTTTCAGCAGAAAGAAGAGGCCCAGCGTCCACCACAGTTGGTCCAGCGCCACGGGTTGAAACAGCGTCCCCGTACGCAGGTAGAGGGGGCTCGCCAGCACGGCGAGCGCCGCGAGACCCTGGGCGAATCGCCCGCCTTCGAGCTCCCGGGCGGACAGTCCCGCGACGACGATGAGCCCGGCGCTGGCGGCGGCGGGCACGAGCCGGAGAGCGACGATCGAGTCACCGGCCAGGGCGCGGATTGCGCGCGACAGGATGGCGATCAGCGGCGGGAAATCCATGTGCCAGACGCGAAGGTGCTCGCCCATGGCCATGTAGAGGAAGGCGTCCCGATGAATGCCGTAGGGACCGAGAACGCTGACGAGCAGGTGCGCGAGGAGGCTCGCTCCCGCGAGACCTCCGACGAGCCGGGCGGCGAACGGTGGCTTCAGTGGAACCGGACCCCCGCCGTGAACAGGAAACCGGCCACCAGGCACCTATTCCGGCGCTTTCGCCACAAGCCGGTCGTACAGCTCGAGCAGCGTCTCTTCGCTGTTCACGACGTCCGTCATCAGCCCTGGTACCAGGGACAGCGTATAGTAGAAATTTCCGGGCTGGACGTTGATAGGCGAGAAGAGAAGTTCCATGACGCGATCGTCCTGCTCCATGAGCGTCTCCTGCATCTCGTAGATCGACGCGAGCAGTCGCAGCGTCTCGTAGTCCATGTGGGCCAACGCCCCGGAGGCCCGGGCCGCCTCGTAGGCCGAGGAGAACAGGGGAGCGAACTGACCCCCCCGGGGAAACCCGAGCCGCGCTCGACTCACGTCCTCGACGCCGAGTTCGGGGTCGAGATCCGCGGTGTAGCTCCGGAGAGAGTCGAGGGCCGCGGCGTGATACGGATGGCGATCTTCGACCACGCGGTCGTTGCGCTCGACCTCGCCCCGGATCTGAGCGAGCGCCCGCTCCGCCAGCTCGTCCTCCGCGCGGGATTCCCGCCATTCGTTCATGCCGAGGGCCAGCAGCACGCCGAGCACGATCGAGAACACTTCGATCCCCATCGCGACGAGAGGGAGGCGTTCACGGAGCCGGCGAAAACGCTCGGACATTACGTCTCGTGCGGCTCCAGCACCTCCGCCGGCTCGAGGCCTTCGCTGAGAAGGATGCGCTCGACCGTCCGACCGATCAGGCTGTCCGGCGTCGACGCCCCGGCGGTCAGGCCCACCGAGATGTCGCCTTCCGGTATCCAGTCGGTCTCGATCAGGATCTCCCCGTCGTCGACGCTGCGGTGGGAGATCGTCCCCGTCGCGGGGTTCACGCTCCGGTCGCTCTCGATGTGGTAAGTACGGGTCGATTGCGAGCAGAGATGCGCGAGGTGCGTCGTGTTGGACGAGTTGTACCCGCCGACCACGATCATCACGTCCGGCGGGTCCTGCATCAGCTCCATGACGGCGTCCTGCCGGTCCTGGGTGGCCGAGCAGATCGTATCGAAGCTCCGGAAGCGTTCCTCGAGCTCTTCCTCGCCGTAGCGGTCACGGATCGCCTCGCCGATCACCTTCGCGATCTCGAGGGACTCGGAGGCGAGCATGGTCGTCTGGTTCGCGACGCCGACCTTCTGCAGGTGAACGTCGGGATCGAAGCCCGCCGAGCACTTGCCCTCGAACTGCTCGAGGAGCTCGTCGCGGCCAATCTCGTCGCGAATGAAGTCGCAGACGACCTCGGTCTCGTCCATGTCGCGCACGACCAGATAGGTGCCGCCCTCGTGCTTCAGCACCTGCGAGGCGGTCGCCCGGGTCTCCTCGTGGTAATACTTCCCGTGAACGATCGCCGTGAAGCCGTCCCGCGCGTACCCCTCGACCCGCTTCCACACGTGTAGCACCGAACCGCACGTCGTGTCGATGAGGATGCAGCCGAGCTCCCGGAGCACCTCGAAGTCGGCGAGCTTCACGCCGAACGCGGGAATCACGACGACGTCGTCCGTCGTGACCTCGGAGAAGTCGAACATGCCCTCCTCGTCCGGATAGAGGAAGGTCACGCCCATCTCCTTCAGCCGCGTGTTCA
>CAZOEX010000099.1:0-7895 GCA_964578925.1 uncultured Gemmatimonadota bacterium
TTCGAGACGCATCGGGCCGGTGACATCGCCTGGGAAGCGGGCAACGCCGTCCGGGCCGGGCTCGGCTGGAACGAGGCCCTGCGCGCGGTAACGCTCACCCCGGCCGAGGTGTTCGGCGTCGCGGGCGACTACGGATCCGTGGCGGTCGGGAAGGTCGCGAACCTGGTCGTCTGGACCGGGGATCCGTTCGAGCTGTCGAGCCGCCCGGCGCAGGTGATGATCAGGGGCGAGATCGTGCCCGAGACGTCGCGCCAGCGCGAGCTCTTCGAGCGGTATCGGATGCTCGACGGAGACGTTCCGCCGGCCTACCGCTGAGCGCCGCCGGCCGACGGGCCTCTACTCGACGGGCGGCGGTACCTGCGAGAGCGCGACGGCCACGAGGACGACGACGAGGACGACGATCAACTCGAACCGGACGCTGCGGCGGAGACGGGAGGCGCCGGCCCCGGCCTCGTCGAGCGCGGGGATGAGGCGGAATCGGTTGTAGGCCCCGAAGCCGACGAGGGCCCCGAAGCCGGCGCCCTTAGCCAGCACGAGCTTCCCGTATTCCGTCGTGAAGAGCGCCCCGAGCGACGGCAAATAGAGCAAGTCCTGCAGGGCCGCGGTAACGAGAATGACCGCCGACGCCCAGAACGCCGCCGTCGACACGCGGAGCGCGACGCGCCGAAAGGTCCAGCCCACGCCGGCTGCCGTCTCGGGACGTGACGGCCACACGCCCAGAAGGAGGATTCCACCGGTCCACACGGCGGCAGCGCCCAGGTGCAGGCCGTTGACCGGCAGGGAAACGAGCGGCTGGATGGACGCCTGGTGCCCGCCGAGAGCGCCGGACACGACGGCTAGCATGGCGACGACGGCACCGAGCTTCACGCCGCGGGTGCCTGCGAAGAGCACGAACGCCAGACCCGCCAGAGCCACGCGGCCGATCTCCACGAGTCCGCTTCGCGTGTCCAGCACGATTCCGAAGGTGGTCGCCAGGTCGTTTCCGGGAGGCCGGAGTTCCGAGAGCCAGAGCACGAGATCCAGCGTGAGCAGAACGGACGCCGCGAGGCCGAGGATTGCCGCGAGCCGGTGAGACCTGGGCTCGTCGAGGATCGTGCTCCCAGAGCCGAACCAGAGGAGTCCAGCGAAGCCCAGGAGGCAGAAGAGCCCCAGACCACCGACTGCCAGCCGGGCGGTCGACGCTCCTCGTACGCCATCGGCGACGTCGTCTCCGGCGTCCCGTCCGGTCGAGGCGTCGGCGGCCACGTCGGAATCCGAGGGTTCGCCGCCGTCCTCCGGCTGCTCGTCCGCCCCGGGCTCCACGAGGCCGGGAACCTGCGCCTCGTACGGAATCTCTCCGTTCACCTGATGGCCGTCGATCGACACGGTGCGCCAGAGCAGAAGCTGCCGGCCGTTCACGGCGGGCGGTGCCGCCCCGATCAGGACGTGGGGGCGATCGGTGGCCGCGGAGACCTCGAGAGACACCGTGTCCCCGGCCGGGCCGACCCAGCGGATCTGGCTCAGCTTCGCCTCGACCGGCCCGCTGAACACGAGCACGACGCGTTCGAGCGAGCTGGTGATCGACGTATCGCGCGCGGGAATCGACGACTCCAGTTCCGTGTGCAGGGCCTCCGTCGGCCACGGATCCGGTACGGTACCGTCGGGCACCGATGCACCCGGATCCGCGCCCGCGTCCGTCGCCGGACCGGAGAGCAGCAACGCAGCCAACGCAGCCAGGGTTCTTTTCATTTCACTCTCTTCATGGTTTCTCCCCTCGGGGAACGACCGAATCCTACGCGACGGCGGGGATGGCGGGCAATCGGAGGCCCCGTGGAGGCATGGCGCTTGCTTCTCTCATCTACCGTTGCTCCCGACCCGTCGCGGCGCCAGCTTGGCGGTCGCGACGGATGGACCCCGGAAGAGGTGGCTTGGATGCAGGGAGAGAGTGTGTTCGGCGCGGGAACGATAGGCAGGTTCCTCCTGCCATTGGCGATCATCGGGGGTGCCGCGGCCGGTTGCGCGCGAGCTCCCGCTCCCGCGCCGATGCGAACGGTCGAAACCGGCTGGCACCAGGAAGGTGAGGCATCGTGGTACGGGCCGGGTTTCCATGGCCGACAGACCGCGTCCGGTGAGATCTACGACATGGAGGCCATGACGGCGGCCCACAATCAACTGCCCTTCGGATCACGGATTCGTGTCGTGAATCTCGACAACGGACGCGAGACGCGGGTGCGGATCAACGATCGCGGGCCCTTCGCTCGCGGACGGGTGCTCGATCTCTCACGGGCGGCCGCTCGGGAGATCGGCATGCTCGGGCCCGGTACGGCCCGCGTGCGCATAGAGGTGCTCGACGCCGAGCCAGTCCCGCCGGAACGACGTTCGGAGCCGCCGGCCGCCATCCCCGCCGGTTGCACCCTCGTGCAGGTGGGCGCCTACCGGGAGCGCGGGAACGCCACGGAAGCCGTTCGCCGACTCGAGGCGCAGGGAGAGCCCGTTCGACAGGTGCGCAATTCCGATGGCATCACCCGCGTGCTCCTGGGGCCCTACGAGAGCGAAAACCAGACGCGGCTGGTGCTCGAGCGATTCGGCGGCCTGCTCCGGCCGTGTGACGGGTAGGGCCTGAACGGGCCTCTCGGCGAACCCGCGCACCCGTCTCGGGTAACCCGATACACGGAACGGTACTCGCGTTCGCCTCGTTGCGATGAATACGGAGGCGAAGTCGCCATCCGATCGAGCTTCGAGGGAGATACGTAGATGTCGGTTCGCACACCCCGGTCTCAGCACCGGCCCCCCGGGATTCCGCTCATCGCGGGAGCCCTGTTCCTGGCCGCCTGTCTCGTCCCGCCGACCGCGGACGCCCAGTACTTCGGCCGCAACAAGGTGCAGTACGACACCTTCGATTTCGAGGTGCTCGAGACCGAGCACTTCGACATCTACTACTACCAGGACGCCGAGGGCATCATCGACGAGGCGGCGCAGATGTCCGAGCGGTGGTACGCGCGGATCTCGCGTCTCATGGACCATCAGCTCCGCGGGCGCCAGCCGCTCATCCTCTACACGAGCCATCCCGACTACCTCCAGACGAATGCGTTGTTCGGGGGTGGAGTGGGTCAGGGCGCGACGGAGGCGTTGAAGCGACGCATCGTCCTTCCGATGGCCGGACCGCTGAAGGATTCCGACCATGTGATCGGCCACGAGCTCGTCCACGCCTTCCAGTACGACATGACGAGCGGGCCGGGCGGTGGACTCGGATTCCAGGGGCCGACTGCGCTCGCCCTGCCACTCTGGTTCATCGAGGGGATGGCCGAGTACCTGACGGCGGGTGCGGTGGATCCGAACACGGCCATGTGGATGCGGGACGCCGCGGCTTGCGGTTGCGAGCTCCCGACGCTGCGCGATCTCCGCAATACGGCCGAGTACTTCCCCTATCGCTGGGGTCAGGCGTTCTGGGCCTTCGTCGCGGGAAAGCACGGGGACGAGGTGGTTGGTAAGATCTTGAAGGTGGCCGGCCGCAGCGGCAACGCGGAAGCAGCCATCGAGACCGTCCTGCAGCGCCCCGTGGATGCAGTCACGGCCGACTGGCACCGCTCGATCATCGAAACCTATTCGACCGCCGCCGAGCAGGATATCGTCGCGGCCCGTCCGCTGCAGTACGACCCCGACCCCGCGGCCGACCAGGAGGATGCGGAAGAGGCCGAGGTACCCGAAGCCGAGCGTCCCGACGTGGACATGGAGGCGCGCAGGGAGAGGGCGTCCGAGACTCTGCGTGACCAGAACCGTTCCGGCCGTGAGCTGGTTTCGGAGCGGACGGGAAGCGGGACGCTCAACGTGAGCCCGTCGCTGAGCCCCGACGGCAGCCGCGTCGCCTTCCTCTCCGAGAAGACCCGCTTCGCGATCGAGTTGTTCATCGCGGATGCCGAGTCGGGAGAGATCCGGCGGCGTCTCACGAAGACGGCTACCGACCCGCATTTCGAGAGCCTGCAGTTCATCGAATCTTCCGGCGCCTGGCGGCCCGACGGGGAGGCTTTCGCCTTCGCAGCGGTGGTCAAGGGAGAACCGGCCATCACGGTCGTCGATCCGAACGACGGCGACAAGCTGCAGGAAGTTCGCTTCGAGCAACTCGGGGAGATCTACACGCCGAGCTACTCGCCCGACGGGCAGCAGTTGGTGTTCGCCGCCGTGGTCGACGGCTACACCGACCTCTTCGTTCTCGACCTTGAAACCGAAGAGCTGCGGCGCCTCACCCGCGACCTCTACTCGGACATTCAGCCCGCCTGGTCGCCCGACGGCGAGACGATCGCCTTCGTGACGGATCGATTCGGTACGGATCTGGCCATGCTCACATTCGGAGAGTACCGCATCGGCCTGATATCGCCGGAGGGGGGCGACATCACCGAGCTCCCGGGCTTCGACAGCGGCAAGCATATCGATCCGCAGTGGGGCGGCGACGCCCAAAACCTGTACTTCGTCTCCGACGTGACGGGCGTCAGCAACGTGTACCGCTACGACTTCGGCGATGGGGGGCTCTTCCAGGTTACCGATCTCTATACCGGGGTCAGCGGGATCGCGGCGTTGAGCCCGGCGATCGCCGTCTCCGCCACGGGCGAGCGTCTCGTCTACACGGCGTATCAACTCGGCAACCACGACCTCTACACGATCGACGATCCCCAGGAGCTCGTCGGACGGCCCGTGGCGCCGACGACCATGGTCGCCAGCACGGAGCTCTCCACCCTGCCGCCGCCCGACCGCGAGCAGGGCCTGCTGAGCGTGCTGCTCGGGGAGCCCCGGCTCGGCCTGCCCGACACGATCACCTTCAGCCGGTCGGACTACGATCCGGGCCTGACGCTCGACTACGTCAGCCAGCCCCAGGTCGGGGCCGGCGTCGATCGCTTCGGTACGGTGTTCGCGGGCGGCATTTCGATGTTCTTCAGCGACATGCTGGGGAACCGGAACCTCAGCGCGATCGGCAACATCAACACGTCCAACGGCAGCCTGTTGCGCTCCTCCACGCTGCTCGCGGCCTATGAGAACCGCCGAACGCGCTGGAACTGGAGCGTGGAAGCGGGACAGATCCCCTATCTGACCCGGCGCATCGCGACGCGGCGGTTTCCGCAGCAACCGGATCTGCTCGAGCAGCGGGAGCTGTTGCAGTGGCAGATCAGCCGGCAGGCGACGGCCGGTCTCAACTATCCGTTCAACCGCAGCTTCCGCTGGGAAGTGTCCGGCGGGTACCAGAACGTCGACTTCGCGTTCGAAGAGCGAACCCGCATCTTCGATCCGGTCACGGGCCAGCTGCTCTCGGAGGACACCGAGGATCTGCCCTCACCCGAGTCGCTGAACCTGGCCATCGGGTCGACCGCGCTGGTCTACGACAATTCTCTCTTCGGCGGTACCGGCCCCATCCTGGGCCAGCGTTATCGGCTGGAGGTCTCTCCACGACTGGGGAGCCTGAACTACACGAACATCCTCGGGGACTTCCGGAAGTACGTCATGCCGGTGCGTCCGCTGACGCTCGCCGGCCGCGTCCTGCACTTCGGGCGCTACGGGGCCGACGCGGAGGACAGCCGGCTGAACGAGCTGTACCTCGGCTTCGGCAGCCTGATTCGCGGCTACAACGACGGATCCTTCGAATTCCAGGAGTGCGGGGACGCCTTCGACGAGGACGGGAGCTGCCCGGTTTTCGACCAGCTCTTCGGGAGCCGGCTGGCGCTGGCCAACATCGAGATGCGGCTGCCGTTGCTGGGGTATTTCGGGGTTATCGAATCACCCGGCGTTCCGCCGCTCGATCTGGCCGTCTTCTTCGACGCCGGTACCGCCTGGACCCAGGACACCGACAGCGAGCTGTTCGGCGGCGAGCGCGCGATCGTCAGCAGTTACGGCCTGGCGGCGCGACTCAATCTGCTGGGACTGTTCGTGATCGAGCTCGACTACGTCCATCCGAACGACCGGCCGCTGAAGGGTTGGTACTGGCAGTTCAATCTCACGCCCGCCTTCTAGTAATACGGGTTGGTGCCGGCGGCGTGGTTCGTGACGTCCTGGATGTCGGTGATCTCCGGCACGGCCTCGCCGAGGATTCGGCGGATGCCCTGTGAGAGCGTGACCGAGGCCATGCCGCATCCCTGGCATCCCCCGCTCATCTTCAGGTAGACGACCGAATCCCGCACGTCCACGAGGCTGACCGATCCCCCGTGGGCGGCGATCGAGGGGTTCACCTGCGTGTCGATCACGTGGCGCACGCGGTCGGCCAGGTCGCCGGTCGGCGCCTCGGAGCCGATCGGGCGAAGGTTCGGGCTGTCGACCTTGAAGCCGCTCCCGGCCATGGACTCGACCCAGTCGACCGTCGCGCCGTCCAGCAACTCCAGGCTGCCGGCCGGCACGACGATGCGAAAGTCGCCGGCGTCGAAGGTCTCGTCGCCGTCGACCTTCTCCTCCTCGGTGATCAAGGCCAGGTCGTAGCGCGGTGCGAGAGGACTCGAGTCGAGCACCTCTACCCGGACGGCAAGGTCCTCGTCCTCCTGCTCGAGAAACGAAACGACGTGTCGTCTCGCGGAGTCTGTGAAGTTGATCACGATATCAGAATTCCCGTGTCGTCGTCAGCTGCCCACCATTGCGCGGAGGGCAAACCAGAGATTGGCGGGGCGCTCGGCCATCCGCCGCATGAAGTACGAATACCACTGCCCACCGTATGGAAGATAGATGCGCATCGGATATCCGGCGCCGGTGAGCGTCTCCTGCAACTCACGCCGGACACCGTACAGCATCTGAAACTCATACGCCTCGCGCGAGATTCCGTTCGCCTCGGCATGCTCCAGCGTGGCCTCGATCATCCGCTCGTCGTGCGTCGCGATGGCTGCGGGCACCCCGGCGTCGAGGAGCTTTCGCATCAGGTGCACGAAGCTTTGGTCGACCTGCTCCTTGTCGCGGAAGGCTACGGACTCCGGTTCGTCGTAGGCGCCCTTGCACAACCGGACGGGAGCGGAGAGCGAAACCAGGCGGTCGACGTCCGCCTCGCTCCGCTTCAGGTGCGACTGGATGACGACGCCCACGTTGCGGTGCCGGTCGAACACCTCGTAGAAGATGTCGAGCGTGCGTTGCGTGTAGGCGGAACTCTCCATGTCGATCCGCACGAAGTTGCCGAGCCGATCGGCACGTTCGACGATTCGCACGAGGTTCGCCCGGCAGAAGTCCGTGTCGATGTCGAGGCCCAGTTGCGTCAGCTTGAGGGAGATCGTCGCCGACGCCTCGCTCGACTCGACGAGGTCGAGGCTCCGGGCGTACTCGTCCGAAGCCGCCTCGGCCTCGCTCCGATCGCTGACGCTCTCGCCGAGCAGGTCGAGCGTCACCCGCAATCCGTCGGCATTGAGGGCGGCGGCGACCTCCAGCGCTTCGCGATGGGTCTCGCCGGCGATGAACTTCGCGGCCGCGGCGCGAGCGAACGGCAGCTTCAGCAGCAGATCGCGGACATCCTCGCGCTCGCTCATCCACAGGAGTAGGCCTCGGAGCATGTCGCGGGCGTTTCGTCGGGGTGTCAGCCGGCGGCCGCGGCCACGCGAGCGCGGAGCTCGTCGACGCCGTAGAGGGAGACGACGTCGAAGCCGGCCTCGCGGATCGCCTCGCTCCCCCCCTCCTCGCGATCGACGGCCGCCAGTACGCCGATGATCGAACCCCCCTCTCTGGAGATCGCCTCGCAGGCCTGGAGAGCCGAACCTCCGGTCGTGATCACGTCCTCGACGACGACCACCCGCGCCCCGGGCTCGAAGCAGCCCTCGATCTTCCGGCCGGTGCCGTGCTGCTTCGTACGCTTTCGAACTGAGAAAGCGTGAACGGGCCGGTCTCGCCGGAAGCTCTCGCCGGCGATGGAGTAGGAGATCGGGTCGGCGCCCATCGTCAGCCCGCCGACCAGATCCGGTTCCCAG
>CAZOEX010000100.1:0-3860 GCA_964578925.1 uncultured Gemmatimonadota bacterium
GCGGAAGAAGGAGCCCTTGAAGCCGTCGGGCTTCCGCATCCCGAGCTGGCGCACGATGTCCGCGGCCACGCGGCGGGTCGCCGTGGCCGTCAGCGCGAGAACCGGGAGTCCACCCAGCTCCTGTTTGAGGCCCCGCAGCCGGCGATACGACGGGCGGAAGTCGTGCCCCCACTGCGAGATGCAGTGGGCCTCGTCCACCACGAGCAGCGAGATCGGGGCGCGCGAAAGGCGGCGGCGCATGCCGGGGCCCAGCGCCTCGGGCGCCAGGTAGGCGAGCTCCAGCTCGCCGGCCTCGAGCGCCGTCAGATGCGCCCGTCGCTCGGCTCGCGGCAGCGTCGAGTTGATCGCCGCCGCCTCGAAGCCGAAGGCCCGGAGGGCATCGACCTGGTCCTTCATGAGACTGATCAGCGGAGAGAGGACGACCACGGTGCCGGGGAGCATGCGGGCGGGAAGCTGAAAGGTGAGGGACTTGCCGGCGCCCGTGGGCATCACCCCGATGCAATCGTCCCCGCGCAGCACGGCCTCGATGATCCGTCGCTGCCCCGGGCGGAATGCGTCGTATCCGAAGACCTCGCGCAGAACATCGAGCGGATCTCCGACGGCCGAAGCGGAGGTGGTCGTGGAAGGATTGGTCTCCATGCAGGGCAACGTAGGTCGGGCCATCAACGCCGCGCCACCACCCGACTCACCCGGTGTTCTTCACTCCCCGCGCGATTCCGTGCACGGTTTCGAGCAGCGCCTCGTACAAGGATCCCTCCGGCCGGGCGGCGGCGCGCCAGCGCTGGAGCAGATCGACCTGCATGTAGCTGAGCGGGTCGACGTACGGATTGCGGAGGCGGATCGAGCGGCGCAGCGTCGCTTCCTCCTCGAGAAGGTCGCTCGCTCCACGAAGGCGGACGACGAGATCGACCGTCCGCTCGAATTCCTCCCGAACCCGCTCGAAGAGCGCGCGGCCGTCATCGTCGGAGAGCCGCTCGACGTAGCGCGCCCCGATGCCGAGATCCGACTTCGCCAGCACCATCTCCACGTCGTCCAGAAGAACGCCCATGAAGCTCCAGGAACGGACCATCCGGGCGGCTTCCTCCTCGCCGAGTCGTTCCACGGCCGCCGTCAGTCCGCTGCCCAGCCCGTACCATCCCGGAATCAGGATGCGGTTCTGCGTCCACGCGAAGACCCACGGAATGGCCCGAAGATCCTCGATTCCCTCGCCGGCCCGGCGCGACGCGGGACGCGATCCGATCGTCATCCGCTCGATCACGTCGATCGGCGTCGCGTCGCGAAAGAAGTCGTGGAACCCCTCGTCTTCGTATACCAGCTCCCGGTAGCGTCGTCGGCTGGTCGCGGCCACGGCACGCGCCGCCTCCCGCCAGCTCTCGGGGACGGCCTCGGGCTCGGCCGTGTGGTGCAGCGCGACCGCGCCGACCATGCGCTCCAGCTCGCGCAGCGCGATCCCGGGGAGGCCGTACTTCGTGTCGATCACCTCCCCCTGCTCGGTCAGTCTCAGCCGGTGGTTCACCGAACCCCGCGGGGCGCTCCGCAGGGCGTTCTCGACCTTCCCGCCGCCCCGCGACACCGTGCCGCCGCGACCGTGGAAGACGGTGAGGGCGACGCCCCGCTCCCCGGCGACACCGGCCAGGGCCGACTGCGCATCGCGCAACGACCATCGCGAGGCGAAGAGTCCGCCGTCCTTGCTGGAGTCGGAGTACCCGACCATCACCATCTGGCGGTTCCCGCGGCGGGCCAGGTGCGGCCCGTAGACGGGATCATCCAGAAGCGCGCGCAGCACGTCCCCGGCCCGCTCGAGGTCGGGCACGGTCTCCAGCAGGGGCGCCACATCTAGCGGCACCGTCCCATCGGCGCTCGCGAGCCCTGCCCGTCGGGCCAGGTAGAGCACGGTCAGGACGTCTCCGACGTCGCGCGCCATGCTGATGATGAACGGCCCCACGGCATCGGGCCCGAAACGGCGGCGGGCGTCGCCGATCGCGCGGAACACCTCGAGCGCCTCGGCGGCCCGCCCCGAGAGCGCGGCCCGGCCACCTCCGGGCTCCTCGCCCAGCAGTCGCCGCAAGCGGTCGACGCGCTCGGCAGCCGGACGCCCCGGCCACCCCGGATCGTCGAGCAGCTCGGCCATGAGGTCGCGATACTCGCGGCCGTCCTGCCGCACGTCCAGCGACGCGAAGTGAAAGCCGAACACTTCGACCCGGCGGCGCAACCGGCGTACCCGCCAGAGCCCCGCGTGTCGTCCCTTCTTCGCCCGCAGGCTCTCCTCGACGACGAGGAGGTCGTCGACCAGGGCGGTCGGTCCCGGGTAGCCGCGCTCTGCGTCGGCGGCGCTCGCCTCCAGGCGGGCTCTCATCAGCGACAGCGCCACGCGGTAGGGCATGTTGCGCTGGCGAGGAGGAATCCGCCCCGCCGTCTCCGGAAACCGCTCCTCCAGATCGGAGCGCAGCTTCGCCAGCTCGTCGCTGACTTCCACGTCGGGCCGCGACTGGGAGAGCTGGCGGGCGAGGGAGCGCAGGTCGTTCACGTAGAGCTCGAGTATCGCCTCGCGGTGCCGGGCCAGCGTTCCGATCAGGGTGTCCGCCCCCACGTTCGGGTTCCCGTCCATGTCCCCGCCGACCCACGAGGCGAAGCGTACGGGAAGCCGTGTCACCACGCTAAGCCGCGTCACCGCGCTGCGCTCCTCGCCGCCGTCCGGGCCGTAGGTGGCGTCGAACGCCTCGTCCATCAGCTCCGCGAGCACGGGAACGACGTCGTACAGGACGTCGGACAGGTAGAAGAGCAGGTGTTCGGCCTCGTCCCGCACCCGGGGGCGCTGTCCCGGATGCTCTTCGGTCTGCCAGGCGGTCGTCAGTTCCGTGCGGATGCGCGCGAGAAGCGACCGCTCCTCCCGCGGCGTGCGGGACGGATCCAGGCGGTCGATCAGCCGTTCCGCGACGCGCCGCTGCTTCTCGAGGATGATGCGTCGCGTCGCTTCGGTGGGATGCGCCGTGAATACCGGCTCGACGAGGATGCGGCCGATCAGCTCGGAGGCGGCGGACCGGTCGAGTCCGCGCTCCGCGAGGATCTCCATCGTCGCGAGGGTGCTTCCGTCCTGCGCCTCACCCGCGCGGAGATAGGCCCGTCCCCGCCGGACCCGGTGTACCTGCTCCGCCAGGTTGACCGCCTGGAAGTACGTGGAGAAGGCCCTCCCGAGCTCCAGGACCCCTCGCGGCTCGAGCCCCGACAGGCGCTGGTCGAGATCCGCGCCGGCCCGGGCGTCGCCCTCGCGGCGAGCGATGGCCGAGACACGGGCCGCCTCGACCGCCTCGTAGCATGCCCGGCCGGCCTGCTCCTCGATGATCTCCCCGACGATGCGGCCGAGCCGGTGTACGTCCCGCCGCAGCGGTTCGTCCTTCTCGGGGAAGGAGATGGAACGGAGGTCCGCATGCGCCCGATGAGTGTTCACCGGGCAAAACTGTCGGGCGCCTCCCTCGCCTCACAAGCGAGGCGAAGGAGAGGACCGGTCAGTAGCCGGGCGTGCTCGGCCCCTCGTCGCCGGGGGGCGGGTCGTCCTTTTCCGAGTCCGTGGTCGAGCTGCCACCGTCCGCCGTGGCCGTGATCGTCGCGCCGACCATGATGCCGGGATGGACCTCGCAGAAGTATGTCCAGGTCCCTTCCACCATCGGCGTGAAGCTCTCCGATTCGCCGTTGCCCAACAGCCGGGTCTCGAAACTCTGACCGCCGGCCGGCACGTCCGACGACGTGGCCGTGTGCTGGACGTCGTCCCGGTTCACCCACGTGACCGTCGTTCCCACGGGGACGGTCACGGCGTTGCCGCCGTCGGGCCCGACGAACGCTATGTTCTGCATGTTGACGAC
>CAZOEX010000100.1:3960-5089 GCA_964578925.1 uncultured Gemmatimonadota bacterium
AGTATCGAGGTCGTCTGTCTCATGGAACTCATCCTCGTGATGGTGAAGTGGATGCGCCGCCGCCGTCGACTCCTTCCGTCGTGACCACGACGCGAGATTTCATGTAGGGATGTGGAATGCAGTGGTAGGGGTATTCGCCGGCTCGCTCGAAGGTGTACTCGAAGACTTCGCCGGGGCCGATCAACGGCGACCCCCAGTCGCCTTCATTCGGTGTCACCGTATGGCCGACCGGATCGCGATTGACCCAGCGGACCGTCGTCCCGACCGGCACGCGCATCACGTCGCCCCCGTAGCTGAAGTCGGAGATCGCGATCTCGATTACGGCGCCTCCGTTCTCGCCCAAGACCGCACGGGGCGTCGGATCGGCCGCCTCCACCGGGTCGAGCACCTCGCCCCAGCGAGCGACACCGCTGAACGGGACGGTGAACTCGAAGCCCCAGAACACCGCGTCGGCGATGCCGCTCGAGGCTCCCTGCAGCGTGCCGCTCGTCACGTTCGTGGCGAGCAGCGAGAGAGTATGCGGGGTGTACGGGATTCCGACCTGGAGCCCGGCGCTCCAGGCGGCGTCCCGGTCGAACCCGGTGACGAGATCCGTGACGTCGGCCGCCAGCGAGACGTGCTTCGTGAGTCGGACGAGGGCTCCGCCGCCGAGCGCGATGGCGCCCTCCGCGCTCCCGGACGCCGGGTCGAACGCGTCCGTGAAGCCCCGGACGGCCCCGAGCAGGCTGAGGCGTCCGAACCGGGCCTGGGCGCCCAGCTCGCCGTCCACGCTCTCGGCGGCGCCGTTCCAGGCCGCCGTCATCGCGAGGGAGAGCCCGCGATTGCCCGAGGGGCGCAGCGGCGACCACTTCACATACGGCTGCCACTCGTTCGGGCCGCCCGCCAGGGTCGAGTTGCTGCTGTATCGAAAGCCCAGGTTCGTGTCCTCCAGCAGTCCGTAGGTGAATGCGAAGGTGGGATAGTTGACGACCTTCGCGTCGCCGAAGATGTCGGACACGTCGGCGTCACCGCCCGCCATCTCGAAGCGATGGGAGAAGGTGAAGTGGAGGTTCCGGTGGGACGTGACCCAGGCGCCCTCGAGGTTCGGCGAACGCTCCGTGACGGGCTGGGCGTTCGCCATCGGAGCCGA
>CAZOEX010000100.1:5189-7869 GCA_964578925.1 uncultured Gemmatimonadota bacterium
CGGATCAGGCGGTCGCCGGCTCCGACGCCTCCTCGGCGTCCACGGGTACGGCCGTCGATTCCTTCACCGTCTGCAGTACGATCGTGGTGCGGGTGCCCGCGACGCCGGGGATGCGCTGGAACTCGTCGTCGAGCAGGGCGGCGAGCTCATCCGGACCCCGGACCCGGACCTTCGCGAAGAAACAGTCCTCGCCGACGACCCGGTGCACCTCCAGGACTTCCGGGATCTGCTTCAGACGCGGAGTCATCTCCTCGGAGCGAGCGCCCTCGCCCGTCTGAATCCTGACGAAGGCGGCCAGCCCGTATCCGACGGAGCGAGGATTCACGCGGCAACAATACCCCTCGATGACGCCCTGTTCTTCCAGCTTGCGGATCCGCTGGTGCACGGTCGAGGTGGCCAGCTCCACCCGGCGACCGATTTCGGCGTTCGACATCCGGGCGTTCTCCTGCAGGAGAGCGAGAATGGCTCGGTCGGTCGGATCGATGTCGACGGTCATGTACAAACGATGGGACTCGCCCGGAGGCGGAGCAACTCCGTCAATTGAGCTCGAGCAGCTGCCCGGGGTAGATCCGGCTTCCTCGCAGGTCGTTGGCGTCGCGGAGCTCGGACACCGACAGCCCGTAGTTTCGGGCGATGGTCCAGAGCGTGTCGCCGTCCCGCACCCGGTGGTGCACCGTCCGGCGCTCGGCCCGCTCGTGCTCCGCGCCGGTGCGGATCGACTCGACGTAGGCGGCGTACTCCTTCGGGAAGACCGCCACGTGGTAGTGCGGCGGCCAGCGCTCCCGGACCGCTTCCAGCACGCCGCGTCCCTCCAGGTAGAGCAGCAGGTTCTCCAGCCATTCCCTGCAGTATCGATTCGTGCTCCGGCGCAGATCGACGGCCATGCCCGTCGGATGAACCGAACGCGGTGACGCGTTTCGCGGCTGCCGGGTCGTCGGCCTCGTGAGACTCGTCACGACCAGCTTCCGGCCGCAAGCTTCTTCGTACTGCCGGCCGAGCCGCGAAAGAAACACCTCGACCTCGGGTCGCGCGAAGGGAAAGCTGATGCGCTTGACCCGGTAGTCGTGATTACTGTGAACCGGAACGAGGTACCCCGCGTCGACGAAGCGGCGGACGTGGGCGCCGTCGCGCAGGAAGGTGAAGTCGTGGGCCCGGGCCGCCTCGTTCTGGCGGTCGACGGTGCCGGGAGAGCCGCGAAGGCTCTGGGCGGTGGCGGGGGAGACGGCGGCGCCCAGCAGAGCCGTGAAGAACAGCGCGCCGACCATCGGGACCGTACAGGCCGTGCGTCCACGGAAGCATTTCGAACTTCTACCCATCGCTTCTCCCCCAGGTCCCTCGAACTTCCATCCAGCCGTCACATGCATCCGAAAGTCGCTAGAATGCAAAGGTGAGTGCGTGTCCGAAAGGCCTGGCTGGTAACGCCCAGCCGTGCGACGGCGTCCGGGAGGACATTCATGAAGTGGAGGCCTGTAGCTCTTCTGGCGCTGCTGTTCGTGACCCCCGCCGGCTGCGGTGACGACGAGACGACGGGGCCGTCGGACGAACCGCCGACGGTTACCATCCTGTCGGCTCCCTTCTCGGCCGGCGTCGGCGAGACGGTGGAGGTCCTGTACCGGGCGACCGATGACAGCGGCCTCGACCAGATTTCGGTCTCGTGGGGGACGTTCGACGCCCCGGTCGAGATCGTTTTCCCTTCGGGCGCCGTCTTCGAGGACGTCGCATCCTACCAGTATCAGGAACCCGCCAGCTATCTGATCACGATCACGGCGATCGATACGAACGGGGAGAGGGGTCGGGCGCAGGTGGAGGTGACCGTCGAGCCCTGACTGAGCAGATACTCTCATCTCCGATGACACGCCGACGACAATTCGGCCGGCTACTGCTGCTCGTCGTGTTCCTCTTCAGCGCGGGAGCTAGCGTCTACTGGCTGTCGCCGCTCCTCTTCCGGCTGTGGGGTACGCACTCGACGGACGTCCTGTTTCGCACCCCGACCGCCGCTTCCGCGGTGGCTCTCACGATCGACGACGGACCCGATCCGGCGACCACCCCCGAGCTCCTGGACGTCCTCGAACGGTATGGTGCCAGGGCCACCTTCTTCCTCATCGGATCCCGAGCGCGACGTCATCCGGAACTGGTCCGCGCGATCGTCGAAGGCGGCCACGAAGTGGCGAACCACATGTGGGAGGACGTTCCGAGCCGAGGCCTGGACTCGGCGACCTTCGAGGAGCGACTCCTGCGGACGGACCGGGTGCTGTCCGAGTTCGCCACGGCCCGCTGGCTGCGGCCGGGTGGCGGGCTGTACAGCGATCGGATGGTGCGACAGGCGGAGCGACGGGGATACCGCCTGGCCCTCGGGACCATCTATCCGTTCGACGCCGTAGTGCGCTGGCCCGGGCTGCTGGCCCGCTTCATCGCCGGCTGGGCTCGACCCGGATCGATCGTCATCCTGCACGACGGAAGGGGACGCGGAGAGCGGACGGCAGACGTACTCCGGAGGGCGTTGCCCGAACTGCGCGATCGGGGCTTTCGGGTCACGACGATCACGGAGCTATTAGAAGAGCGGAGGGGCAGGGATTCGCGGTCGAGCCCCGCGAGACCCTGAGCGCGCAGCGACGATACCTAAAGCGGAGGGGCAGGGATTCGAACCCTGAAGTCCGTGAGGACGCTGGTTTTCGAGACC
>CAZOEX010000101.1:0-5716 GCA_964578925.1 uncultured Gemmatimonadota bacterium
AGCCGCGCCGCCTCCACGAACCGCTCCACGTACTTCACGTTCGGCGGGAAGGTGTAGGGCGCCGCGTGCCCGGAGCGGACGAGCGCCTCGTTGACCATCGTGTCGCCGACGAACACGTAGGCGAGGAGGCGTCCGTAGCGGTCGCGCTTCTCGACGTCGAGCTCGAGGCGGACCCGGCGTCCCTTGATGAGCCGCGCGTTCGCCTCCTTCGCCCGGGTCGCCAGCTCGCGCACCGCGGCGCGCCGATCGTTCATCTCGGGCGTGTCGATCCCGATGTACCGCACACGCTCGACCTCGCCGGCGAGTTCCACCTCGATCGTGTCCCCGTCGATGACGCGGACGACCGGGCCGGAGAGCTCCTGGGCGAGGAGGGCGACGGCGGCGAGGGTGGCGACGGCGAGGCGGGTCATCAGAGCCCGTCCAGGATCTGGCCGACGTGGTTGCGGGGCAGGGAGAGCTGGACGACTGTATCCGTAGACGGCATGACGACCTCCTTGCGGCGATGAGGATGGGGCGCCGCTTCACGAGAAGGAGAGTGGCCAGGTGACGCCGCGTGCACAACGTCTCTGGCTCGACCATTCCGCCGGCTAGCAGCTGCGTGTCTCGCAGGAGTGGAACGAGCGGTACCACCTGTACCGGACGTTCCAGTTCCGGAAGTCGCCGAGGCTGTTCACGGCGGCGGGACGATTGGACCGGACGCTGCGGCTCGAGGCGACGCAGTTCGTGGGGCGGGTCTCATGACGGACGGGCGATTCCTCACCACTCCTCGTCCTCCTCTTCGTCCCGACACCCGCACATGATCGCCTGCCCGCCACACGCCGGACACCGCTCGACGTCACATCCCACCACGTGGAGCTGACCCCGCTTCACCGCACAGTCGCCACACGTCGCCCCGCGCCATCGAGGTCGCTCGGACCCGTACGGGATTCGCTCATAGCTGCGCCCTCTGATTACGAACTCTCGTTCCAGCTGCGCTTCGGCGATCCTCTCGTCCCAACCCTCGATCGGGCTCATGCGTCCCTCCGGAAACAGGTGAAGCGCTACGGACGGCGCCCGGCCCGGCGCCGCTGCCAGCGTCTTGTCGAGGATCGCGCGCGGCGTCAACACGGTCGCAATGTTCCCGTCGCGATTGCACCGGCATATCGTCAAACCTGCGAAGCGTTGCACGATGGACCCATGCAGTCACGGTATCGGGAAGTAGGATCGTGGGGGTGCGGGCGCGGCTGACGCAGCAATCGACGGGCTCGTAGATTCACTGATGATGCTATATTGATGCTGGCGGACATCTTCCAGACATGCGGATCCGGGGAGTGCCCATCGTGGCCGAGTCAAAGCTCGATTTTCGACATCTGACCGTGGCGGAAAGGATCCAGCTCGTCGAGGATCTGTGGGATAGCATCGCAGGTGCCCCCGAGGTGCTCAAACTGACCGAAGCTCAGAGAGCAGAGATCGATCGGCGCCTCGAGGCTCACCGCGAGAATCCGGATGATGTGATCCCCTGGGAGACGCTTCGCCGCGAACTGCTCCACGGCGACTGACGCCGGTGCGGCTCAGCTTTCGAGCGGATGCTCGGCTCGACATCCACCAGGCCCGAGATTGGTACGAGGCGCAGAGTCCCGGATTGGGCGCCGAGTTCGTCCGGGCGGTCGACGCGATGGTCGCCGGTGTGCTCCGCTTCCCGGCGGCGTTCCTGAAAGTCCACGGGGCCGTTCGAATGGCTGTCCTCCGTCGCTTTCCCTACGCACTTCTCTACGTAGTCAGCGCAGACGACGAAGTCACCGTCTTGGCGTGCCTTCATCATCGACGCGATCCGACGGATTGGCGGGAGCGTGGTTGAGGGTTGCCCTCACCGACGGGCGACTGACTGATCTGACTGGAAGAGATGCCTGAGGATCGGCGTCGACGCCGGCGCTATATCAGCACCTCAATCCGCTCACCGAGCGTGAGTCCCTGAAGAAGGAAGACGAGCGGGCCCGCGAGCTTCGCGCCTGCGGGTACACGGTGATCTGGAGCTGAGGGGCCCGTCGAGGCGAACCATCACCTGTTCGTATCACCGGAACCGATTGCGGTACTCCCGTGGCGGGACGCCCAGGTTCCGGTCGAACGCGAGCCGCATCCCGTCCCTCGTCCCGTAGCCGCATTCACGTGCGATCTCGTCGACCGAGAGACTCGACTGCTCGAGATAGCGCCGCGCCGCCTCGAGCCGTGAGAGCTCCACGAACTTGCCGGGCGTGATGCCGATCTCGCGCGAGAAGACCCGGCTGAAATGGCGGGGGCTCATCGCGGCGACCTTGCCGAGGGCAGGGATCGTGAGATCACCGCTCAGATTGTCGGCGATGTGGGACACCACGTTGCGGATCTGCCGATCGTCGGTCGAGAACTCGGCCAGGTGCTTGCTGAACTGGGACTGCGTGGCGGGCCGTCGCAGGAACATCACGAGCCCCTGGGCCACGCGCAGCGCCAGCTCCGACCCGAAATCCTCCTCCACGAGGGCGACCATCAGGTCGAGGATCGACGTCACCCCGGCCGACGTGTAGAACCGGTCGTCCTTGACGTAGATGGGATCGTCGTCGAGGTCCACGTCCGGATAGCGGCGACGGAAATCGCCGCACAGGGCCCAGTGCGTCGCGGCCCTGCGCCCGTCCAGCAGGCCCGCTTCGGCCAGCACGTAGGTGCCGATGCAGGCGGTGACCAGGCGCCGCGGACGCTCTCCGATCTCTCGTACCCATCCGATGAAGCGCTCGTCCCGAAGACACTCCGCCCCCAGGTCGATCGCCTGGAACACGACCGTGTCCACGTCCCCGTCCACATCGTAGCAGGAGCGATCCACCTGCAGGCGGAGTCCGTCGGCCTCGAACACGGTGCCGGGGACGCTGCTGACGACCTCGAACCGGTACGCGAGGTCGGCGCGGCCCGATCTCTCGAGGAAGAAATTGGCTTCCCGCAGCACGGCCAGGGGGCCGATGATGTCGAAGGGGTCACCGTCGGGCACGGCGACGAGCACGAACCGCCGGCCCCCGTCGGTGCGGGGCGTGATCTGAAGCGTGTCGACCGTCGGGATGTCCGCCTGGAGCATCACGACCTCCGGAGCAGGGGATCTCTGCGGCATGGCAGGATATTTCGCTTCTCTGTCATTGCGCCACACGGGGCCCGAAGATAGCGTGCGCCGAGGCTCCCCGCATTGCGGTCTTCGTCGAGGAGAAAGGTGCTGCGCATGGCGACCGCCGAACGTGATGCTACCGCCGAACGTGATGTGACTGCCGAGCGTGATGCGACCGCCGAGGACCTGCTCCGACGCGTTGCGCAGCTCGAGCCGATGCTGCGAGACGCCGAGGCCGAGGCCGAGACCCTGCGGCGGCTGCCCGACCGCGTGGCGAACGCCCTGGTCGAGGCCGGCCTCTGCCGCCTGTTCCGGCCGCGCGCCTGGGGCGGTTTCGAGCTGGATCCCGTGTCCGCCTTCCGCGTCATCGAGGAGCTGTCGCGCATCGACAGCGCCGCGGGCTGGAACGTCACGCAGGCGAACGCCATGGAGCCGATGGCCGCCTGGCTGTCGCAGGAGGCGGGTGCGGCCATCTTCGACGCTCCCGACACGGTGCTTGCCGGCTCCTTCTTTCCGCCTCGCCGCGCCGTTCCGACCGACGGCGGCTACCGGCTGAGCGGACGCTGCGCTTTCAACAGCAACTGCCACGCGGCGACGTGGATCTGCGCGCTGGCGAATATCTATGACGACGGGGAGCCGCGGATGGGCGAGGGCGGACATCGCGTCACGCTGCTCACCTTCTTTCCGAAGGACGACGCCGAGATCGTCGACAACTGGGACACCCTCGGAATGCGGGGCACGGGAAGTCACGACGTGGCGGTCGACGATTTGTTCGTTCCGAGCGAGCGCGCGGTCGTCTTCGGGCCGCTGGGAGAGCCGAACGCGGCGCACGGCGGTCCGCTCCACCGGCTCACGATCTGGCACTCCATCGGCTGCGACGCGGTGCCGGCGCTCGGGATCGCGCAGGCCTCGATCGACGACTTCCTGGACCTCGCGGCGAACAAGACGCCGTCGTATACGGGAACGCCGCTGAAGGAGCGTTCGGTCGTCCAGCTCCGCCTGGGACGGGCGATGGCGATCCTCGACGCCGCGCGCGCCTACTTCTACGGGGTCTTCCAGGACGCCTGGGAGATCGCGCTGTCGGGCCGGCGCCTCGAGATGGAGGACAGGGTCCGGATCCAGTCGGCGTGCTCCCATGCGCCGCTGGCGGCCGCGGAGGCGGTGGACCTCGTGCACTCTGTGCTCGGAACGTCCGGGGTCCGCAACGAGCAGCCCTTCGCCCGGCACTTCCGCGACGTCCACACGGTCACGCAGCATGCGTACGTCTCGGAGATGCGGTTCACCGCCGTCGGCCAGGCGGCGCTCGGCCTGGAGCCCGACTGGGGGTTCCTCCACTTCTGACTGACGCAGCCGGTTCCTGCCGGACGCCCGAGTTCGGCGACCCACGAAGGAGGTGCAGCGATGCGGTATCCGAACGACCACTACATCGTCGAGACGGACTGGCTGGCGGCGAATCTCGACGATCCGAGCCTGCGGATCCTGGACTGCAGCGTGGACGTGGACCTCGGCGACGACGGTTCCTGGGTCTTTTCCCCCGCGCGGGACACGTGGCGATCCGGCCACGTCCCCGGGGCGTCGTTCGTCGACTTCGAGGCTGACGCGTCGGACCAGGCGTCCGCCCTCCCGTTCATGCTGCCACCGGCGGACGCTTTCGGCGAAGCGATGCGACGACACGGAGTCGGGGAAGGCTGCCGCGTGATCGTCTACGACAAGCTTGGCAACAACTGGTCGGCCCGCCTCTGGTGGACGCTTCGCGCGTACGGCTTCACCAACGCCGCCGTCCTGAACGGAGGGCTGGTGAAGTGGCAGCTCGAAGGGCGGCCGCTGTCGACCGAGGACGTCACGCCGCCCCCGGGCGATTTCGAGCCACGGACCGACCGCTCCGGACAGGACGTGTTCGTGGGCCGCGATCGGGTGTTCGCCGCGATGGAGGACGAGCGCACGTGCTTGATAGACGCGCTCGACGCGGATCATTACGCGGGCAGGGACCCGACCGGTCCCGCACGACCCGGCCACATCCCGACCGCCGTGAACCTCCCGTGGCTGGACGTCGTGGACATGGACACGCACGCCTACCTGCCGCCCGAGGAGCTGGGCCCGGTGCTGGGGCGCCTCGGGCTCGACGCGGACGACCCGGTTCTCGCGTACTGCGGCGCCGGGATCGGGTCCAGCCAGGTCACCTTCGCCATGGCCCTGATGGGCTATGAGAACCTGTCGATCTACGACGGCTCGCTGCTGGAGTGGGCCGCCGATCCGGCACTGCCGATGGAGACGGCGTAAGTTCGATCCGAAGTGCCGGTGTCGTCGGGACCCCCGCCTGCTCGGAGCCGGCCGGACGAGCCGTTTTCCCATGGAAGGAGCCACCATGATCCGCACGGCTGCCGTCATCTCGCTTCTCGTCGTGGGCTTCTTGCCTCAGGCCACGTCGGCGCAAACTACCCAAGCCCGGCCACCGGTCATCGACGTCCACGTCCACACACCCATGGGCCCCGGCCCGGTGGAGGACTTCGACGAGTCGCTTCGGTCGAAGCTGGCATCGATCGACAGCCTCAACGTTCGGTACGTCGTGCTCAACGGCGTGCCCGACCTGCTCTTCGCGTGGACTCCGGAGATCGC
>CAZOEX010000101.1:5816-7830 GCA_964578925.1 uncultured Gemmatimonadota bacterium
CCCGTGTTCATCCACATGGGGCCCGGCCTTCCCGGCACCAACGCGGGTGGACGGTTCGGGGACTCACCGGTGCCGAGCTACCGCGCCGCCGCCGGCAATCCGCTGAGCCTGGAGGAAGCGTTGGTCCGGCACCCCGAGCTGCGCGTCGCCGTGATGCACGCCGGGTGGCCCCTGGCCGACGAGATGGTGTTCATGATGCACCAGTTTCCACGGCTCTACGCCGAAGTCGGGCTCCTCCAGTGGACCGATGTCTTCCCCCGCGCGGAGTACTACGCCTTTCTCGAGCGCCTCGTCCGGGCCGGGTTCGGCGATCGCATTCTCTTCGGCTCCGACGGTAGCATGTCGGAGGGCATCGACGCGATCCTCGAAGCGGACTTTCTGACCGAGCAGCAGAAGCATGACATTCTGTGCGACAACGCGGCGCGCTTCCTTCGGCTCGACGGGGAGATCTGCAGACCCCTCGCCTACGAGGTCCACGGGGAGGGCGAGCCGATCCTGTTCATCCACGGCTCGTTCATGGAGGACGCGCTTCGTCCGATCATGGACCTGCCGGTTCTCGAGGACACCCGACGGATCCACTACGACCGCGCCGGCTACGGAGAGAGTCCGCCGCGCGACGAACCGTTCAGCTTCGAGCGCGGCGCGGCCGACGCGCTGTCCCTCATCCGCGAGCTGGAAGGCGGCGCGCACGTGGTCGGCTATTCCCTCGGAGGCGTGATTGCCCTCCAGCTCGCGCGGCAGGCGCCGGAGGCGGTGAAGTCCCTCGTTCTCATCGAGCCGCCGCTTCCCCTCGCGCCAATGTCCGAAGGACCGCCCCCGCAGTTCCTGCTGGACGGCGTCGAGCTCTGGCAGGCGGGTGAGCGCGAAGCGGCGACCGACGTCTTCTTCCGCGCGGTGGCCTCACCGGAGTGGCGGGATGATCTCGCGCGCGGTCTGCCCCCGGGTCCCGAACAGGTGGCGCGAAACGCGTATCTGTTCTTCGAGAACGAGCTTCCCGCCTTCCAGGGGTACGTGATCGACGAGTCGGACGTATCGAAGCTCGACATGCCGATCCTGTACATCGTGAGCGATCTCGAGACGGGATACGGCGTAGCGCACCGGGACCGCCTGGAGATCATCCGCGGCTGGCTGCCGGAGACGGAGACCCTCCTCGTGTCCGACGCGGACCACGCGCTGCCCATGCAGCAGCCCGAGACGATCGCCCGTGCGATCCGTCGCTTCGTGGAGGCGCAGGGCTCCGCGCCGTGATGTCGCCGACCACGCACCCGATCGTCACCTTGCGCGGAGCGTGGCTTCGAAAGGCTCCGAGAGACTCCTACTCCGCGGTTGCCCTCGTCGCCAGCTCGCGGTCGAGCAGCAGGATCGCGGCCTCGTTGCCGCCAGCCATCCGGAGCTGATCGACGATCGTCCCGATCGAGTCCTCCTCCTCCACCTGCTCCGTGACGAACCACTGGAGCTCGAGCTGGGTCGCGTGGTCGTGATTCTCGACCGCGAGATCATAGAGATCGTGAATGAGCTCCGTCACCTTCTTCTCGTGGGCCAGCGCGGTCTCGAAGATCTCGAGCGGGCTGCCGAACCCGTCGTGCGGCGCGTCGATGCCGCCGAAGGTGACCTGGGCCCCGCGCCGATTCATGTAGTCGAACAGCCGCATCCCATGCCCCAGCTCCTCTTCCGCCTGAAGCCGCATCCACTTGGCGAATCCGAGAAGGCTTTCCCGCTCGAAATGGGCCGACATCGCGAGGTAGAGATAAGCGGCGTAGAACTCCTGGCCGATCTGTTTGTTGAGAGCGTCTTGAATACCGGTATCCATGGTGATTCTCCTGCCTGATGGGGAAGTGATCAGCTTCAAGTTGACGTCGAGGCGGGGGCCGCGAAAGCGCGGTGATGATCCGGTGATGCAGCACGTGACATTCGTGCGTCGCGACCGCTTCGGCCTGATTGACACAACTCCCGATTCGACTCTGGCTGGTGAGTCAGCTATATAGTCGGCCCAGTAAGCTCTGATCAGGTTACT
>CAZOEX010000102.1:0-6630 GCA_964578925.1 uncultured Gemmatimonadota bacterium
TTCGGCGCCCGGACCCTGTTCGAGCCCTGCGGTCCAGGAGGTATCGGCCAGCGCCTCCGGCAGCAGGCGGGCGGCCGCCGCATAGGTCTGCCGCGACATCGCGTCGTACTCGGCCGACGTCTGCATCCACAGGACGGCGTCGACCACCGCCATCGCCGCGGCCGACGGAACTCCGGAGGCAGTCGCTGCCGCCGCGGGCTGCTCGTCTCCGAGACCGGGAGGCGCCGGCGCGGGGCGGGAGCCAGCGCATCCGGCGAGAGCGACGATCAGGCCGAGGACCACGGCGCCCGGAGCGGAGAGACTTCGCGTCATGTTGATCCCCTGATGATGGTAGTCTGCAGTCTCCGGGCGGTACTTCCGAAAACGGACCGCATTTCGTAACATGCCTGCAACGTGCCGGACGGAAGTAAGAGGGAGAGGCGTGTGAACGCATTCAGGATTCTGCAGACGCTGGCGGCCGCGATCATCGCTCCGATCATCGCCTTCTACCTGCACACCGTGCTCGGAGACTTCCTGGCTCTACTGGAGCTGCGTTCCGCCGACTGGCGCTTCGTCGTAACGTCGTTCTACGGATACCTCATCCTCGGCTTCGTCTTCTGCGGGGTCGCCGCCAAGCTCGCTCCACGCCTCAGCATCCACTTCTACGCGTTGACGATCCTGGGCAGCGTGCTCGCCGGTATCCTGCTCATCGTCGTCAGCGACCACGCGATTTTGGCCAAGATCTCGATGGCGGTGGCCGTCGTCCTCGGCGCCCTCGCCTACCGGCTGCGCATGCGCGGCTTCAGCGAACCTCTCCAGGCCGACTGAGCCGCCTCGGCTCACCCGCCGATTATCGTCGCCAGCAGGATGACGAGCAGTACGGCCATGATGATCAGATAGGTCTTCTTACGTCCGCTGCTCGGTTCTGCCATGGCCCGGCTCCCGTGTCCCGATGATCACAAGGCGTCCTCGCATCCGCCCACGCGGTCGACTCAGTAGAAAATCTGTCGCAGCAACGGCCGGAACCAGAGAAAATCCTGATTCACCCACGCGAGGATCAGCCAGGCGACTCCGATCCACACCCAGAGACCTGCGATCTCGCCCCGCTTCAGCGTCATTGCCACTCCAGAATCTCGAGCTGCGTACCAATCCGGCGAACGGTTGGACGAATTTCCGATGCACGATTATAGTCGCCGGGACCCGAGTCGCGAAAGCGGATCCCGACGCCCTACGGCCTGCCCGGAGAGGCTGAGTGAAGCAAGCGCTCCAAGTACTCGCCGCCTCCCTGGCGGCACTCCCGGCACGCACTATTCCTCGACCGCCCGGGTCTCGACCAGCCGCTCGCGGGTACTTGGATCGAAGACGTTCCGCGATACGCCGTTCGTCCACTCGATGCGGACGACGTCCGCCGCTTCGTGCGAACCGAGTCCGAAACGTTCGACTTCCCCGCGGACGACACGGTTCTGGCGCCGCCCCCCCGCCCATACGTCCAGCCGCGACCCGATTCCCAACCGGTTTACGCTGCCGGCGGCGGCCGCGAGAAGGCTGACCTCGAGCGCGTGGTTCGCCTCGCCGCCCCGATTCAGATAGACGCCGCCATCGGCCCCGCTGGCGAGATCGAGGTCCCCGTCACCGTCGAGGTCGAGTGCGACTACGGGACCACCAGCCCGACGGAGAGTCTCCGGCAGCGTGCCGGACGAATCGACGAAGCGTCCCGTTCCGGTTCCGCGGTAGGCGTGCAGCGACGGCGGAGTAGGACCCCGCTGGACGAGCGCGTCGAGATAGCCATCGAGATCGAGGTCCTCGACGATCAGGCGCGGATCCGACCCTCCCGACGCGCCGGCCTCCGGCCGCCCGACCCTCGTGGCCCCCGGAACGGCGGGGACCGGTGGCTCGAGAGCGCCCGTCCCATCGCCCGTGGCCACGTAGAGCCCACTCCGGCTCGCAATTAGCACGTCGAACCAGCCATCTCCATTCAGATCCACGATCGCCGGGATCCCGGACCCGACTTCCTCGCCGGCCGCAGAGAGTACGCCTGCCGCCTCAACGAAGACTCCGTGCCGCTGATTGTCCAGTCGGCGCAGACCCTTCCCGGTCGCGACGACGAGGTCCAGGTCGCCGTCCCTGTCGATGTCCCCGAAGCTGGCGGCGCGGAGCCCCGACAGTCCGGCCAGTCCTGCCTCCGCGCTTCGCTCCACAAACCGGCCCGGCGCCGTCTGGCCATAGAGTCGCGCCGATCCCTCCCCGCCGGCGAGTACGTCGAGATCGCCGTCGTGATCGAAGTCGGCGGCGAGGGCGATCCGAGCGGCGAATGTTCCGAGAGTCGACTCCAGGGCGAAGCCGGCGCTGTCCGCCCGGAGGATCCGAACGCCCGATGCGCCGGCGACGAGCACGTCGGCTCGTGCGTCCCCATCGAAGTCAGCCGCCTGCATCGGGATCGCTCGGGCCGGTGCTCTCGTGACGCACTCCTGCACGTAAAGCCCGCTCCCGCGACTTACGAGGCAACGGAGGCCGTCCGTCGTCGATACCACCACGTCGAGATCGTCGTCCCCGTCGATGTCCGTGGCCGTACCCGCGGCCCAGGCCGGGCCATCCGCATCGCGGTCGCGCCCCGTTTGTACGATACTCGATCGCTCGAAACGCAGCCCGAGGCCTTCAACCACCGCCGGCTTCGGCGGACGGGCGACCGTGCGGAATCGTCGGAGCGGCTCCGCGCGGGAGTCGGGACGGCCCGTCAGTTCGGCCAGGTCGCGTGTGTAGGACGGTGCGACGCGGAGCTTGTCGTGCAAGCTCCGAATCTGTCGGAGGGCGAGTCCGCTCTCGCCTCGGGCGATCGCCTCGAGGGCGGCGTGGAGCGGCGTGCGGGCCTCCGTGTCGCCGGCGTCGATGAGCTGCGCGATGCCCTCGAGGGCGGTGGCGGACGCGTGCAGGGCGCCCGTCCGGAGACGAACTTCCGCGGCGGTGAGCAGCGCAGCAAGGTTCGCGGGGCGCGCGCGCAACAGAGTCTCGAGCGGCGCCGGCGCCCCCGTCAGCTCGTGCAGGTCCCAGAGCGCCGCCACGTGCATGGCGTCCGCTTCCAGGGCCGCGAACAGGTGCTCCCTCGCCCCGTCGTCATCACCCGCCTCGGCCGCGACCGCGGCCGCGATGACGCGCACTCCAGGATCTGACGGACCACGATCCACCGCCTTTCGAGCCGCACGCCGCGCACCTTCGAGATCGCCCTGACGGAGCCGGGCCACGGCCAGATCCGCTGGTCCGAGCGGCTCCTCCGGCGCGAGCTCTGTGAGGTGGGAGAACGACGCGGCCGCGTCGGCCAACCGCCCCTCCTCGAGAAGGGCGAGTCCGACCGTCCGGAGCCTGTCGAGCTCCTCCAGGTCGGGGGTGGGAGGCTCGTCGGCGCACGCGACAGCTCCGATCACGGCGATCGTGAGCCCGAAGAGCAGCCGACTTGCCGCTCCGTGGCGCCGGCTGAGCATCAATCCGAAGCGAATTGAGGCTGCACGAGCTCGGTTCCCATCCGCTCAAGATGCGATGCGCTCGAGCGTCAGGCACAGGACTTCGTGGAACGGACCCACGGAATCGATCAGCACGCGTTCGTCCGGAGAGTGCGGAAACTCGATCTGCGGCCCGAAGGACACCATGTCCATGCCCTCGTGCTTCTCCCCGATGATGCCACACTCCAGTCCGGCGTGCATCGCCCCGACCTCGGGCGCGTCCCCCGTCGCCTCCTCGTACGTCGCACGGATGGCCTCCAGCAGGTCGGAGTCCACGGCCGGCTGCCAGCCGGGATACGCCGTGTCCTGAGACACCTTCGCCCCCGCCAGCTCTCCGATCGAACGGATGCGTCGGCGGACAGCCGCGAGCGAGCCGTCGATCGAGCTGCGGGAATGGCACATCACGAAGAGCCGGCCGTTCTCCGGCCGCGCCACCGCCAGGTTGGTGCTCGTCTCGACCAGGCCGGGCAGCTCGAGGCTCATTGCCACGACCCCGTGCGGCAGGGCGTTCAGCAGGTCGAGCGCCCGCCGCGTGGTGGATTCGTCCCACGAACCGCTCGGCGCCTCGTCCTCCGGAACATCGACGATCTCGTAGTGGAAATCCGGATCCGAGTGCACCAGTTCACGCGACGCGACGGCCAGCTCCGCCTCCATCGCCTCGCGGCATGCGACTCCCTCCTCCGGGCGCGAGAGCCGAAGCGTGCCGGAGGCCTCACGCGGAATGGCGTTGCGGGCGTTGCCGCCCCGGAGATCGGCCAGCGCGGCACCCGTACGATCCACGCTCGCCAGCAGCGCGCGGACGAGGATCCCGATCGCATTGCCCCGCTGCCGATCGATGTCGACGCCGGAGTGCCCCCCCTTGAGCCCCGCCACGTGCAGCGACAGGGCCGGGCCCGACGGCTCGGGTGCCTCGTCCAGCGGCAACCGCAGGACGCTGTCGCCGCCTCCGGCGCAGCCGATCGTGATGACGCCTTCCTCCTCGGAATCGAGGTTGATCAGCAATCGGCCCTCGAGCAGGTCGTCGCCCAATGACCTCGCCCCGGTGAGTCCCGTCTCCTCGTCCACCGTAAAGAGAAACTCCAGCGGGCCGTGGGCGGTCTCGTCGTCTTCGATCAGGGCCAGCATCGACGCGACGCCGATGCCGTTGTCCGCTCCGAGGGTCGTTCCGTCGGCCTTCAGCCAATCGCCGTCGCGGACCGGGTCGATGGGATCGACGTCGAAGTCGTGCGCCACGTCGGCGTTCTTCTCCTGCACCATGTCGAGGTGGGCCTGGAGCACGACGATCGGCGCCTCTTGCCGACCCGCGGCCGCCGGCTTTCGCACGAGGAGGTTCCCCGCGTCGTCCTCGACGCATTCGAGACCGCGTCCCTCGGCCACGCCGCGCACGTAGGCGCGAGCGGCCCCTTCCTGGCCCGAGCCGCGCGGGATGGCGAGCAATCGGTCGAAATGCGACCAGAGGGCGGCCGGCGCGAGGTCGGAAACGAAAGTCGGCACGATCGGTTCTCCGCGGGTTCCGGTGGCTTCTGTCGGGTATCGGAGACTAGCCAACGATCCGCACGACGTCCACGGCCGTGCTGCGCGACGGACTCCGGTGTATGATTTCCGCATGCGCATCGAGACACCGATCCGACCCCTCCGATGGTTCCGACACGCGGCACCCGCCGTCCTCCTGGCGGCGGTGGGCGTCTCCTGCACGTCAGCCATCAACTTCCGAGAGGACAACCGACAGAGCCTCCGGGAGCTGCGGTTCGGGATGGATCGCGCCGAGGTCCTGGAACTCATGGGCGTCGGAGAGCACCGTCAGTTCACCGGTTCGGAGACTCGCGGACCGGTCGGCACAGGTCGCGATACGATGGGCGTGATGTCGGTCCAAATCCCGGTCGGGGGAGATGCCCCGGTGCTCTACGATCCGCACCGCAGTGAGGTCTACGAGGGTGAGGACTCCACCTGGGAGGTCCTCTACTACTACACGCACGTGACGCGGGACGACGGCCTCGTCACCGAAGACGAACTGACGCCGATCGTCCTCCGGGACGGCATCGTAACGGGCTGGGGCTGGACCCACTGGGCGGCGCAGAACAGCCGCCACGGGCTCGAAGCGGAAGTGCCCGATCCCCTGCCCGATCGGGGCGCGAACGAGTAGGAGACCGTGGAGCGGGGCGCCTAGACGAGCTCCTCGATCTCGTCCATGATTCCCTCCATTCGCCGCATCAGTGCCTCGTAGGGCTCCGGCGTGGCGAGATCGACGCCCGCCTCCACGAGCTGGTCGTACGGATACTCGCTGCCGCCCGACTCGAGTAGCGCCAGATAGTCCTCCACCGCGCCGTTCTCCCCGCGCCGCACGCGCTCGACGAGCAACGACGAAGCCGCGAGCGACGTCGCGTACTGATAGACGTAGAAGTTGTAATAGAAGTGCGGAATATAGGCCCACTCGACGTTGTAGTCTCCGTCCACCGTGAGGACGCCCTCGTCGTGCCCGTGGTAGTCTCTCTGCAATTCACCGTAGAGCTTCGTGAACCGGTCGGCCGACAGGCTATCGCCGCCTTCGACGACCTCGTGGATCTTCAGCTCGAATTCCGCGAACATCGTCTGGCGGAAGAAGGTCCCGCGCAGCGACTCCAGGGCGCGCCCGAGGAAGAAGAGCCGCTCGTCGTCGGAGTCGGCATCGGCCAGCATCCGGTCCATCAAGAGCGCCTCGTTGAAGGTGGACGCGACCTCCGCCGTGAAGATCGAGTAGTGCGCGTCGGCGAACGGCTGCGCCCGGTTGGACAGAAAGGAGTGCATCGCGTGGCCCCACTCGTGCGCCAGCGTCGAGACCGAGTCGTAGGTGCCCTGGAAGTTCATCAGTACGTAGGGATGCGCGTCGTAGACGTGCCCGTTCATATAGGCCCCGGAGCGCTTGCCCGGCCGCGGCTCCACGTCCATCCATCGATCCTGCAGCCCGCGTGACAGCTGGCCGGCGTACTCCTCGCCGAGGGGCGCCACCGATTCGACCACGAGGCGCCGTGCCTCGTCGATGCCGTACTCGAGCTCCGACTCCACCAGCGGCGGATAGATATCGTAATAGCGCAGCTCGTCCAGGCCCAGCATGCGCCCGCGCAGTTCCAAATAGCGATGGAACAGCGGCAAAGCGTCGTTAACCTGGTCCACCAATTGG
>CAZOEX010000102.1:6640-7829 GCA_964578925.1 uncultured Gemmatimonadota bacterium
GTAGTAGCGCAGCTCGTCCAGGCCCAGGAGACGGCGCCGAAGATCGAAGTAGCGATGCAGGATGGGCAGGTTCTCCCGCGTCGAGGCGATGAGTCGCCGATAGACCGCCTCGGGGATCCGGTTCGCGTCGAGCGCACGGGCCAGACAGCCCGGATACCGCCGGACCCTGGCGTAGAACATGTCCTTCTTGACCTGGGCGAAGAGGGTCGCGCCGCAGGTGCGGGCATACGAGTTCCAGACGCCGAAGAACTCGTCGAACACGAGCCTGCGATCCGCCCGAACCGTCGACTCCCGGTGCTTACCGAAGGCCGACTGGTCCAACCGCACCTCGGTGCCGTCGGACAGCTCGATCTCCGGCCAGGGAGCGTCCGCGTTGGCGAACATCGCGTACACGCTCTCCGGCGCGTCGCTCAGCAGGCCCGTGGCGGCGATGATCGCCTCTTCCTCGGGACCGAGCGTGTGTTCGCCGCGGCGCAGGATGTCGTCGAGCGTATGGGCGTAGTCCGACAGCCCCGGCTCGCTCTCGATCCAGCCCTCGATCGTCTCCCGGTCGGTCGCGAGGATCGCCGGCTCGATGAAGCTCGCCGCCTCGGAGAGCCGGGTCGCCAGCAGGTTCGCGCGCGCTTCCATCTCGGCCGTCTCACCGACCCGCATGTCCTCGTGATAGCGCATGGAAGCGTAGCTCGAGGCCGCATAGAGGCGCTCGAGCGTCTCGTGGTACAGGTCGAGGCCGGCGGCCAGCGTGTCGGCATCGTCGGTGAGCGTCTTCGCGTACTCGCCCAGCGCCTCGATCCCGCGCTCGATGTCGGCCAGTTCGGCTTCCCAGGCCTCGCGATCCGCGTAAATGTCAGTGAGCCGCCAGGTGAGCGACTCCTCGGCGGCGTCCCTCACGCCTCGCCCTTCCCGCCCATTCTACAGACCGTCTCGTATTCCTCCGGCTCGACCGGCTGCACCGACAGGCGGCTCCGGTTCACGAGCACCATGTCGGCCAGTTCGTCGTTCGCCTTGATGTCGCCCAGTGGCACGAACTCCGGCAGCTTTTCGACGAACTCGATGTCGACCATGTACCAGCGGGGGTCCTCCTCGGTCGACTTCTCGTCGTAGTAGTCGCTCTCGGGATCCCACGCCGTGTGGTCCGGGTAGGCCTCCTTCACGACCCGGGCGAGGCCCACGACACCCGGCGGATTCG